>CAYTZF010000230.1:0-4882 GCA_964442265.1 uncultured Sideroxydans sp. | reverse complement strand
CGCAGAAATGCCGCCCTGCTCACCTGCGACAACTTTCTCCAGACGCGGAATGCAATGCGTCTGCGCATGCTCCCCCATCTCAATGCCGATCCAGCGCCGCCCCATCTTGTGCGCGACGGCAGCAGTCGTGCCGCTGCCGAGGAAGCTGTCGAGCACGAGGTCGTTGGGGTTGGTGGCTAACTGAAAAATTCGCTGTAACAGTCTTTCAGGTTTTGGAGTTGTAAATGCCTCATCAGCGCCAAATAAATTATTGATTTCCTTTTTCGCTTCTTGGTTGTGCCCAACCTCTTCATTTGTCCACCACGACCAAGCGGAAACGCCCTCTGATTCGGATAGAAATGTTTTTCGACGGGGTACTCCATTGCCATCTTTACCAAACCAGATGCGATTATCAGCGACAAGCTGCAAAAATACTGACTCAACGTTTTTCCAGCACGTACCCGGTGGAGGGGAAACCTTTCGCCCACTGGGAGTCACTATTTCATACATTTGGTTAGGCCGAAAACCTTGAGCTGAATAATCTGACGAAGCCCAAGCACCACGAGGATCATTGTCTATGTTTTTGAAGTTTTTTAGTTGCTTTGCGCTTTGAGGTAATTTGCCAATCTGCAATAAATTGCGTTGTTTCGCATACACCAACAAGTGATCGTGCGCATCGCCAAGTGGCAATCTTGCATCTGGTGATGTTCGCTTTTGCCACAAAGCATTTACTACAAAATTTCCGCGCCCAAACACCTCATCCATCAACACCTTCAAATAGTGCCCTTCGTTGTCATCAATCGTCACCCAGATGCTGCCGTCCTCGGCCAGCAGTTCGCGCAACAGCACCAAGCGCGGATACATCATCGACAGCCACTGGCTGTGCTCCAGATTGTCGTCGTAGTGCTCGAACGCGCTCTTGGTGTTGTACGGCGGGTCGATGAAGATGCACTTCACGCGACCACGATAGAACGGCAGCAGCGCCTTGAGCGCATCGAGGTTGTCGCCCTGAATCAGCAGATTGTCCGCATTCCCGTCGCCATGCACGGATACGGGTTCCAGCACGCGGTAAGGTACTTTGTCGGATGAGGTGAGTGCTTCGGCGCGGTTGAGCCAGTCCAGGGTGGGCATGTGTCTGTCATTCTTGAAGAAACTGCGCGAGTGTATATTACGACAGCTACCCCGTAAAACTCATCCACCCTCACCACCATGACAGATCAACAAAAAACCTACGGCGACTTCAGCCTCTCCACGCTCAAGAAGCTGCGCACCCTGTTGCCCAAGTTCCGCAAGCTGCCGGAAGAAACCCGCAGGCTCGCACAATCCAAGCGCGAGAAGCTGGAAAAAACGCTCCCGCCGGATTTCACCTGGGCTGCACTTTACGAGCTGAACGTGAAAGAACTGAACATCGTCAGCGCGGCGGTCATGGGGCTGCTTGACCCACTCGCACAAGCCGCCCGCGAAGGGCTGAACCTGAATCAGTTCTTGCTTGAAGAAACGCTACGCGAGGCAGCATCAGATATGGCAGACGAAGACTACGACGGCGGGCATAAGGGATTATTCTCGATGACCGACGTTTTTGCGGTTCATTACGCCAACATGGGCATGATGTTCGGCTTGTTCTATTACGGGCAATACACCAATGATCTGGTGGTAATGGCCAAGCAGGGTAATGATGACGCATTTTTCAAGGCGATTCGGGTCGATCCAACCATTCTTTCCTGCCCGTCATTTTCTGCCCGCCTTGCCCGCGCCCGCATTTTTGGCGAGAAAAATTTCATGCTGCGCTTGCACCGCGCCACCAAAAGCAAACCACACGAGGCATTGCTCATGCATCAGGATTTGCGCTTCATGCTCCAGTTGTTCCATGAGGCCAAAGTCTTGCCCGATCTCACTTTGTCCGAGCGGGATGTGCTATTTATCCAAGAACTCAAGCTCTATTCCGACAAGGGGGCAGATCCTGCCCGCAGTCTGATGCGCTTTATCCAGCGCTGGGAGGCTGAACGACCGGCGACATGAAATTTAAATTTCGTGTCGTCGCCAGCAGATGACCCGATGCATAAATTCTCCATCCTCGCGATTGCATGGTGCAACCGCTCAACACGATGGAGGATTTATGCTAACCCAAACCCCAAAGCCTTCGGACTTGTCCGATGACGTGACCAATCACCCTGAAGCCCACGAACACCACGAAAGAGCCACGCTTGGCGACGACCGCCCGGATGCGCGCGCAAGCGCGCAACGGACGGACGGCGGCAGGCGTGGCGATATCGAGGGTGCGCCGCCCACTAACAGAGCACCCTTAAAATACAATCCAGGAAAAACCAGGCTTTTGCGCTTTGGAGTGGATAGCCTTTATCTCTCCTATCCCGGCGTGCTGTCCAAGGAATGGGATCAGAAGCTCGCTCATCTCAAGGAACTTGCCCAGCTCGAAGATGAACTCAGTCAGTCCATTGCCCAGGTGACGATCTGCGGCCATCTGTTCGAGGTGCGCGACAAGGGCGCGGGGCGTTTTTCATATGTGCTGGTGGATAACGCCTACCGCATTCAGGCCAGCAATGCCCGCTCAAAATCCTTGCCTCTCGCCTATGTGCAGATTTCCAGCGAATACTTGACCCATGCCGGAATCGAAAAGGCCGAGGATGGATTGCGCAACATCGTCGCCACGATGGGCATGGTGAACGAACCCGCCAATGTCAGCCGCGTGGACTTGTTCGCCGATTTCTCCGCCGAGTATCAGATGGATGCGTTTGAACCGCTGCGCGATTGGATCACGCGCGTGGAAACAATGTCGTTGCATTACAGCCACGGGCATTTCTCCGGCTGGAGCTTCGGCTCGGGCGGCGATATCGTTGCCCGCCTTTACGACAAAACCCTCGAAGTCGAAAAGAAATCGCACAAGTTTTATTTGCATGAGCTATGGAAGGCTGCGGGATGGGATGGCGAGAGCCAGATATGGCGCATGGAATTCGAGGCCAAGCGCAATGCCTTGGTGACGCTGCAACTGCCCAAGCTCGCGCACCTGCTGCCGAATCAGGCTGCGCTGTGGCGATACCTTACCGAGAACTGGCTGCGCCTGATTGACCCTGCCGATACCGACAGCAACCGGGCACGCTGGCGCAATCATCCGCTGTGGGATTTTGTTGCGGCGGTATTCGACACCGAAATCGAACAAGCCAAGCTGCAACGCTTCAACCCCGCCCGCCTGCCGGAAGATGAGCGGCTGTTCGTGCATGGGCTGGGCGGCATCACCTCATTTATGGCCAGCCGTGGCATCGAGGATTTAGGCGAAGGAGTCGGCGAGTATCTGCATCAGGCCAAGCAATACCACGTCCGGCGCTCCGGCTTTAAGCATGACGGGATGGAACGCTACGTCGGGCGCAAGGTGAAGGCAAAGAATCGCCGCTACAACACGGTAAACAACGTGCAGCCCCAAGGTGACGAAAATGGAGACGCTTGATCTTGAACAGGCTGCCAAATTCCTCAAGCTGCACCCCGAAGAGCTGCGCCGCCGTGCCAGGGCGGGCCGTGTACCTGGCGCCAAGGTGGGCAAGTGCTGGGTGTTCCTCGAACCCGACCTTGCCGATTATCTGCGCTCGCTCTATGCTGTGCCTCGGCAGGCGTTGGAAGTGAGGCTGGGAAAGGAGTTAAGCCCATGTCACTTTTCAAACGCGGCGAAGTCTGGTGGTTCGATGTCCTCTCTCCCAACGGAGAGCGAATACGCCGATCTACTGGGACTAAAGAGGAAATCCTCGCGCAGGAGTATCACGACCGCTTCAAGGTAGAGCTGTGGCAAATCGCCCGTCTGGGCGTGAAACCTCGGCACAAGTGGGACGAAGCAGCCGTGAGATGGCTGAAAGAGCAAAGCCACAAGGCGACGATCAACACAGACAAGATTCATTTGCGCTGGATGGATCGTTACCTTGGCGGCAAATATGTGGACGCCATCAATCGTGATCTGGTCGATAAGATCAGGGACGCGAAACTTGCCGAGGGTGTAACGCATGCAACGGTGAATCGTTTGCTGGAAGTCCTGCGCGCGATTCTTCGGCGGTGCGTCAATGAATGGGAATGGCTGGATCGCGCCCCTTACGTGAAGATGTTGAAGGAGCCGACCCGCCGCATCCGTTACCTGACGCACAACGAAGCGCAAAGGTTGCTGGCGCATTTGCCGGAGCACTTGGCAGACATGGCGGCATTTTCACTTGCCACAGGATTACGGCGGGCGAATGTCACCGAAATGCAGTGGTCGCAGATTGATCTGACACGAAGGCTGGCGTGGATTCATCCCGATCAGGCCAAAGCGAGAAAGGCGATTGCAGTACCGCTCAATGCGGAAGCTGTATTGCTGATCCGCAAATGGATTGGAAAGCATCCCACGCATGTTTTCAGTTTTAACGGCAGGCCGATCATCCAGGTCAGCACCAAGGCTTGGTACAAAGGGTTGGAGGCGGCAGGGATCGAAGATTTCCGCTGGCACGACCTGCGACACACTTGGGCAAGTTGGCATGTGCAAAACGGCACACCGCTATTTGCCCTGCAAGAGTTGGGCGGTTGGGAAAGTCCGGAGATGGTGCGACGTTATGCGCATCTTTCGGCTGACCATCTGGCCCCGTATGCGGATCGCCTCTGCGCACTAAGGAGTGTAGATGTGCCATTGGATGGCACGTTTGCGGCACACTGAAAAGAAAAAGGAGTCAGGCTATTAACCTAACTCCTTGATTTATTGGTGCGCCGGAAGGGATTCGAACCCCTGACCCCTTGGTTCGTAGCCAAGTACTCTATCCAGCTGAGCTACCGGCGCATTGTGCTGCTTTTTACTCTGTGGCGGAGAGGGAGGGATTCGAACCCTCGATACAAGTTTAAGCTCGTATGCGCCCTTAGCAGGGGCGTGCCTTCGACC
>CAYTZF010000229.1:0-2680 GCA_964442265.1 uncultured Sideroxydans sp. | reverse complement strand
TTGAACCAATGAGCTAACGCTTAGGTTGCGCCCCACTTTAACCACTGTTGTGAGTGTCCCTAGCGGATGCACCTGATGTGGCCGGGAACCGACCCACTTGAACCCAGGTTCAAGATATTGAGTCAACGGCACAGGCGGGGGGCTTTTATTTCAGTGCGATCTTTCAGGGTCGCACTTTTTCTTTGGCGGAGAAGAAATATGCGTTACTGGCTGATGAAATCCGAACCCTCCGATTGCAGCATCGACGATCTGGCCGGGATGAAAGACCAAACGGTGGCCTGGTACGGCGTACGCAACTATCAGGCGCGCAATTTCATGCGCGACCAGATGCGCATCGGCGACGGCGTGCTGTTCTACCATTCCAACTGCAGGGGGCCGGGCATCGCCGGCATCGCCGAAGTGGCCAGCCACTCCTATCCCGACGCGACCCAATTTGACCGCAAGAGCAAATATTTCGACCCCAAAGCCACCCCGGAAAGCCCGCGCTGGATGAATGTGGATGTGCGGCTGGTGCGCAAGATTGCTCTCATTCCGCTCGACGAGTTGCGCAGCCACCCAGAACTTGAGCGGATGCGCACCCTGCAGCGCGGCAATCGTTTATCCATTACTCCGCTGGATCCGGCGGAGTGGAAGTTCATCACCCATCATCTGGTGAGACCCTAGTGGAATGGCCCTTCGCCTATCTGGCACTGGGCGCCGCGACCGGCTTCCTCGGCGGCCTGTTCGGCATCGGCGGCGGCACGGTGCTGGTGCCTGCCCTGCTGTGGCTGTTTGAGGCGCAGTCTTTTACCCCTGCACATTCAATGCACCTTGCCCTCGGCACCGGCATGGCCGTCATTCTGTTCACTTCGCTCGCGAGTCTGCGCAAGCATCAGCAGCATGGCGCCGTCGATTGGCAGGTCGTGCGCGGCATCACGCCAGGCATCCTGCTCGGCACGGCGCTGGGCGCACTTTCGGCGGCGCTGTTTTCGTCCAACTTTCTGATGATTTTCTTTGCCCTGTTCGTGTTTTTCGCGGCTGCGCAGATCCTGCTGGATTTAAAACCGCACGCCGGACGGAATTTACCCGGAAGGACAGTCATGGGCTTGTTCGGCACGTTCACCGGCTGGCTCTCCAGTCTGGTTTCCATCGGCGGCGGGACAGTGGTGATCCCGTTCCTGATCTGGTGTAACGTGCCGTTGCGGCGGGCAATCGGCACCGCTGCCGCCATCGGTTTCCCGATTGCGGTGGGCGGCACTCTGGGCTATGGGATGATCGGGATACGTATCGAGGCGCTTCCCGCACCGCATTTCGGCTTTATCTATCTGCCCGCGCTGCTCTGGGCAGGATTGGCCACTGTCATCACGGCGCCGCTCGGTGCGCGGACAGCGCATCGCATGAATGTATCGCTGCTGCGCAAACTGTTCGCCCTGCTGCTGCTCGGGCTGGCGAGTCAACTGCTGCTGAAGGCTATTGCCTGAGGGTTACTTCCCGATCCAATTCTCCGCTGGCGAGTCGCGTCTCATATACGGACAGCGCATTTTTCACCTTGCCGCTCAACACGTACAAGCCGACCAGATTGGGGAAGGCCATCGACAGCACCAGCAGGTCGGTAAAATCCAGCAGACTGGAGGCGCTGGCTACCGACGCGATCACCACAAAGCCGATGAAGATCACCTTGTACAAAATCGAATAGCGTTCACCGAACACATACACCCAGCAGCGTTCGCCGTAGTACGACCAGGAGATTGCCGTGCTGTAGGCGAACAGCACCACGGACAAGGCGAGGATTGCCGGGAACCAGTCTGAAACCGTGGCAAACGCTACGGATGTCAGTGTCGCACCCTGACTGGCCACACGGATCGCTTCGTATTCCGGTGCGTTATAGACGCCGGTAATCACGATTACCAGCGCGGTCATGGTGCAGATCAGCACGGTGTCGATGAACGGTTCGTACAGGGCGACCAGTCCCTGGCGCACCGGATATTTGACCGAAGCGGCGGAGTGCGCAATCGCAGCCGAGCCCAGGCCGGCCTCGGACGAAAATGCGGCGCGCTTGAAGCCCTGTACCAGCGCGCCCACCATGCCGCCGGCCACGGCGATCGGCGAGAAGGCTTCCAGCACAATCTTGCCCAAGGCTTCCGGCACCAGTGCCGCATTGCTGGCGATGATCCAGATGCAGGCGCCGACATAGATGATGACCATGGTCGGCACCACCGCTTCGGCGACATGCGCGATGCGGCGCAAACCGCCAATGATGACCAGTCCGATGGCGAGCGCCATCAGCAAGCCATAGGCGATGGGGGTTTCCTGAAAGAACGGGATCTGCGCCTGCACCGCCCCCATCGACTGGCTGACCTGGAAGTCGCTGCCCGCGCCAAACGAACCAAGGATGGTGAACAGGGCAAACAGGATCGCCAGTGTCTTGCCCAGTCTGGGCGCGCCCTGTTCGGCCAGACCGATGGACAGATATTCCATCGCGCCGCCCATGATGCGGCCATCCGGGCGCACCCGGCGGTACATCTGGGCAAGGCTGGCTTCGGTGAATTTGGTGCTCATGCCGAGCAGTCCTGCAACAATCATCCAGAACGTCGCGCCCGGCCCGCCAATGGAGATGGCGATCGCCACACCGGCAATATTGCCCAGCCCCACCGTGGCGGACAGTGCGGTCGAAAGCGCCTGGAAAGAAGTCACCTCGCCC
>CAYTZF010000228.1:0-2212 GCA_964442265.1 uncultured Sideroxydans sp. | reverse complement strand
TTGGGTATGGTCGCCGCGACGTTGGCGTGCCACGCGGCGAAATTGGCCCCGCCGGTGGCGTAGTCAACGAATTCGATCGGGTCGAATGCATTGGTTGAAGTGACCGCCGAGGCGACATCCGCCCACATCAGCGCGATATGCCGGTTGGCCAGCATGCTGGCATCCGAGCGGTATTTGGCGTCGCTGGACAGTTTGATCGAGGCGGCCTGCAAGCCGATGATGGCCAGGATGCCGATCGAAAAGATCAGGATCGAGATGAGTGCCTCCAGCAGCATGGAGCCTTGTTGTTGGTGCGGCATCGGCGTCAAGAGGTTCATGGTTAGCATCCTTGCGGGTTGGTACTGGACATGGCCGGATTGCACATGCGGATCTGCCCGCCGTTGGCAACCCTGACATCCAGGCAGCGCATCGGCCCGTTCGCGACCTGGCAGTCGCCGCCGGTCGGGTTGGTGATGTTGATGATCAAACTATTGCCCGTCGCATTGCTGGCGCGTCCCAGCCCGTTGAATGACACCTCCGCGCTATTGGCGGAGATCCTTGCATTGGGTGTGCCTTCCGAGCCGGTGTGGGACTGGATGACGGCCGGACAGCCGACCGCCGAAGCCGCGCAGCCCATCGTCCAGCTCGAACCGACGTTGGCCATGCCGGCCAGCTCAAAGGTGATGATGGCGTTGCGGCGCACCGCTTCGGCGCGCGCCAACTGCAAGCCCGAGGAGATGGACTCCGCCGCCGTGCGGATTTGCGCATTCTGCACCCAGACCCTGAAGCTGGGCGCGCCCACACTGAACAGGATGGCAAGGATCACCACCCCGATCATCAGTTCGATCAGGGTGAACCCGCGCTGGCTGGATTTGGCGATTAACACAAGCCTCCCGCTTTGGTGATCCAGCAGGCGGCCTGATTGCCGACCCAGCCGGCGGGCGCCGTAACAGCTGATGTCCTGGTGTTGTTTTCGTCAATGGTGTAGGTGAATCCGGCGAGGTTGGTGCCGGCGACGCCCGTTGCCGTGATCGTGAAAGTATTGTCGGTGGCGGCGCAGGTGATGGTGAAGTTGTCGGTGGTGGGGCGGGTGCCGCCACAGATCGTGCCGCCTGCCACCGTGGTGTAGCGGCGGTTGTCCTGAAAATATTGTTCCAGTTGCACCCGGTCGCGCGCCAATGCCGAGGTCGCCTCGGGTATTTTCGCGCGTATCACGTAGTCGTTATAGGCGGGCATGGCCACCGATGCTAGTATGGCGACGATGGCGACAACGATCATCAGCTCGATCAAGGTGAAGCCTTTTTGCAGTTTCATGTCGTGCTCCCGAATGTTCTGATGCGAAAGTTAAAACAAGACCTGTCGGTGTTGCCAGAGATTACCGATGAGTGGCAATTTTGCCAGACTAACGGCGCGTCCGGGGAGTGACTTTGCGTAATGATTTCATGGTTATTGGCGCCGGCGCGCTGGGGCTGGCGACGGCGGAAGCGTTATTGCTGGCGGGCGCCTCGGTGACCGTGCTGGAGCGCGGCGAGGTCGGGCGCGAGGCGTCCTGGGCGGGGGGCGGGATTCTGTCGCCGCTGTGCCCGTGGGATTACCCGGATGAAGTCACGCGCCTGGCCTTGCGCGGGGCGGCGCGGTTCGGGGATTGGGCGCGGGCACTGCATCAAGCGACGGGTATCGACCCCGAGTTTGTGCAAAGCGGCATGCGGGTGTTGCCGCCGTTCGCTGCGCAGGCCGCGCGGCAATGGTGCGCGGCGCATGGGGTGGTTTGTCTTCCTTCGCCCGGCGAGGCTGATGAGGATGAAGCCTTGTTCCTGCCCGCCGTCGCGCAGGTGCGCAACCCGCGACTGTTGCAAGCTTTGCGCGCGCGCGTGGCGCAACTCGGCGGGGGTATCGCCGAGCAGTGCGAGGTCAGACAAGTCGTTGCCGAATCGGGCCGGGTCAAGCATCTGGCGACGTCTCAAGGCGAGTTGAGCGCCGATACTTTCATTGTCACCGCGGGCGCATGGAGCAAGGCGCTGTTGGGCGAGCATGCCCTGCAGGCCGCGATCAAGCCGATACGCGGCCAGATGCTGCTGTTCAAGTTCCCCGCGCCGCCGCTGCCGCATATTTTGTTGCAGGGCGATCTGTATTTCATTCCGCGTCGCGACGGGCATCTGCTGGTGGGCAGCACGCTGGAGGATGTCGGCTTCGACAAGTCCACCACGGAAGAGGCGCGCGCGATGTTGCTGCA
>CAYTZF010000227.1:0-1797 GCA_964442265.1 uncultured Sideroxydans sp. | reverse complement strand
TTGTTTCTTCATCCATGAATTTCATCGCGATGATGCCGTTCACTGTACCAAATACCAGTGCCGCAGTGGCGAAGATGGGAATCAGATAGGCGATGCCGCTGTGCGGGATGAGCCACAGATAGACCACGGTCATCTGCCCGGCGATGTGGGCGAAGGCGGCGAGGATGCTGTGGGTGACGGCGCCAAACCAGCGTGCCGGCAAATGGCGGGCAAAGGCCAGCACCAACAGGCTGAGCAGCGCACCGGCCAGGCTCAGGAAGAATCCCGGCGCGAGGAAGTTGCCGAACAGCAGGCTGCCGGCCACCACGCGCAACAGCGAAACCCACGCTGCCGCGCGCCAGCCGAAGCGCGCCAGCACGATTAGCGTGATGATGTTCGCCAGTCCCGGCTTGACCCCGGGCAACGGCGAGGGGATGGCGTTCTCCAGCACGGTCAGGCCGAGCGCCAGCGCCGCCATGCGCGCGATGTGGTGGTCTTCGGCGGTGGTGTCCAACAGGATTCGGGATTCAGGATTCTGGGTTTTTGGATTCGGCTGCTTTCCCGAATCCCGAATCCCGAATCCCGAATCCTGCTTGTCAGTAGTTGAGGCTGTCATATTTTTTTGCACCGCCGGTCAGTTCCACGCTGACCTGGTTGGGCAGGCACACGGCGATCTCGCCCGCCTGTTGCAGCCAGCCCTGGCGCACGCAGTACTGGCGCGGGCTGGGGTCGCTGCTGATGCGCGCGCGCAGTTTTTCGATGGTGATGATGCTGGTGCCGAGCGGGCCGGGCACTTCGATCTGCTGGTCGCGCGACAGCGGCACTTCACGGAATACCTTGCCGCCGCTGCGGATGACGACCGTGTCGGCAACGCCGCCGTGCCACAGCTTGAGCGTGAGCAGGACGACACAGAGCGCGCCCGTCAGCAGGGTGAGGTAGTCGCCGGGTTTGAGGTGGGACAGCAAAGGCACGATGTCTAAAACCGTAAAAGCTATTCGCCACAGGGTACACATAACCAGCGACTTAACGAAAGTCCTTTTTTCGTTTAGTCGAATGGCTAGTAGTTTCATCAGAGACCACAGAGAAAACCAGCGTGAATTGGGGCGGGGTTTCTCTGTGGTCTCTGTGGTTAATCGGCTTATTTAATCCTTGAGTTCGCGATGCCGCACCAGCACCTGCTGCTGCGCCTTGAAATGGCGCGCCAGGTGCTCGGCGAAATACACCGAGCGATGTTGCCCGCCGGTGCAGCCGATGGCGACGGTCAGATAGCTGCGGTTGTCGGCTACGAAACTGGGCAGCCAGCGCGCGATGAAATCGCGAATATCGTTGTACATCTGTTGCGCGTCCGGGGCGGCATCGAGGAAATCGATCACCTGCTGGTCGCGTCCCGTCAGCGGGCGCAGCAGCGGGTCGTAGTGCGGATTGGGCAGGCAGCGCACATCGAACACGAAATCGGCATCGAGCGGGATGCCGTGCTTGAAGCCGAAAGACTGGAATAGCAGGGTGAGGCGGGCGCGGTCGAGGCGGATGAATTCCTTGACCCAGGCACGCAGCGCGTTGGCACCGAGCCCGCTGGTGTCGATGTGGTGGCCGATGTCGCCGATCCCGGCCAGCAGTTCGCGCTCGTAGGCGACGCATTCGGGCAGGGTGCGCACCCCGTCGCTCAGGGGATGCAGGCGGCGCGTTTCGGAGAAGCGTTTCACCAGTGCCTCGGCGTGCGCTTCGAGGAACAGCACATGCACATCCAGCCCCTGCGCCCTGATCGCTTCGATGTGCCGCGGCAATTGCCGCACACTGCCGCCGCTGCGCACGTCGATG
>CAYTZF010000226.1:0-1601 GCA_964442265.1 uncultured Sideroxydans sp. | reverse complement strand
CCGAGACTTTCCGCAAAAGTTTGAATGGCATGGCCGATGTCGCCCAGATAGGCGCCGGCGCGCACCGCGCGAATGCCGCGCCACATCGCCTCATAGGTCTTTTCGCACAGGCGCTTGGCCTGGATGGAAGGTTCGCCGACGTAATACATGCGGCTGGTATCGCCGTGCCAGCCATCCTTGATGGTGGTGATGTCCAGGTTGACGATGTCGCCGTTCTTCAATTTCTTGTCGCTGGGCACGCCGTGGCAGACCTGGTGGTTGATTGAGGTGCAGATGGATTTCGGATAGGGCGTGTGGCCGCCCGGTGCATAGTTGAGCGGCGCGGGAATGCAACCCTGCACATCCACCATGTAATCGTGGCACAACTTGTCCAGTTCGTCGGTGGTAACACCAGCCTGCACGAACGGCGCGATGTAATCCAGCACTTCACCGGCCAGACGGCCGGCAACACGCATTTTTTCGATTTCCTGCGGGGTTTTGATGCTAATGGCCATGGCGCAACTTTCAATATAAGGATGGCGAGGATATTGGATAGTCCGGAGCAAGACAACCGCCAACGCCAAAATTGTTGGACGCCATGGATCGATATGCCGCCAAGCAAAGGCCAACTTTTCCGACCGCATGATGCTTTACACTTGCGCCCTGAAAAAAGGCGGACGGGGCGGGGTGCGTCCGCCGCATCAATAATTTTTAAGAGGACGAGAGATGGGGTTGGGACCGGTGATGCTGGATGTGGCGGGAACACGGTTGACGCCGGAGGATGAGACGCGCCTGCGCCATTCGCTTACCGGCGGCGTGATCCTGTTCGCGCGCAACTACGAATCGCCGTCCCAGCTCGCTGAATTGACGGCGAGTATTCATGCCTTGCGCACGCCGCCCCTGCTCGTTGCGGTGGATCACGAGGGGGGCAGGGTGCAGCGTTTCCGCGAGGGATTTACCAGGATTCCGCCGATGCGCGAGCTGGGCAAACTATGGGATGCGCAGCCCAAACGCGCCAAGGCGCTGGCGCAGGAAGTCGGCTTCGTGCTTGGCGCGGAGTTGCGCGCGTGCGGCGTGGATTTCAGCTTCACGCCGGTGCTGGACGTCGATTATGGCGCCAGCAGCGTGATCGGTGATCGCGCGTTTCACGCCGAACCGCAGGCCATCGCCGAGCTGGCGCACGGTTTGCTGCTGGGATTGAAGCAGGCCGGGATGCCGACGGTGGGCAAGCATTTTCCCGGCCACGGTTTCGTCTGTGCCGACTCGCATCTGGATATTCCGGTCGATGAGCGGAGTTATACCGACATTGAGCTGTGCGATCTGATTCCGTTCCGGCAGATGATCCGCTTCGGCCTGACGGCGGTGATGCCGGCGCATGTGATCTACCCCAAAGTCGATCCGCGCCCGGCCGGTTTCTCCAAAGTCTGGCTGCAGGACATCCTGCGCGGCGAACTGGGGTTCGAGGGCTGCATTTTCAGCGATGACCTTTCCATGGAAGGGGCGACGGTGGCGGGCGGCATCGTGCAGCGTGCCGAAGCGGCGCTGCATGCCGGCTGCGACATGGTGCTGGTGTGCAACCGCCCCGATTCGGCGGACGAGTTGCTGGCCGGGTTGCAGTGGGA
>CAYTZF010000225.1:0-1923 GCA_964442265.1 uncultured Sideroxydans sp. | reverse complement strand
TCAAGGACGACATCACCGCAAAGAAACAGGCCGAGGCGCGCATCGAGCATCTGGCCCATTTCGACCAGCTCACCGGCCTGCCCAACCGCACCCTGTTGCAGGATCATTTCAGGTTCGCCTTGAGTCTGGCGCAGCGCAATCGGCAACAACTGGCGGTGATGTTCCTAGACCTCGACCACTTCAAGGTCATCAACGACACCCTGGGGCATAGCATCGGCGACCAGTTGCTGATGGAGGTCGGCCGCCGGCTGAAGGAGGCTGTGCGCGAGGAGGATACGGTGTCGCGCCAGGGCGGCGACGAGTTCATTCTGGTCTTGCCCGGTGTCGATGCGAACGGCGCGGCCAAGGTGGCGCGCAAGCTGATCGAGGCGGTCGCCGTGCCCTATCAGTGCGAGGTGTATGAGCTGATCACCACGCCCTCCATCGGTATCGCCCTTTATCCGGATGACGGGGAAGACATCGAAACGCTGTCCAAGCATGCCGATGCGGCGATGTACCGGACCAAGCAGGCCGGGCGCAACGACTTCAGCTTTTTCACTCAGGCGATGCAGATCGATTCCGCGCGCCATCTGCGCCTCGCCACCGATCTGCGCCATGCACTGGAACGCAGCGAATTGTTCCTGCACTACCAGCCGCAGGTCGGTATGCGGGACGGTCGTGTCATCGGGGCCGAAGCCTTGTTGCGCTGGCAACATCCCGAGCTGGGCCTGATCTCACCGGCCGAGTTCATCCCCATCGCCGAAGATTCAGGACTCATCATTCCAATCGGCGAATGGGTGTTGCGCACGGCGGCGGCGCAGGCCAGGGTGTGGCTGGATGCCGGACAGGCAGAGTTTGTGATCGCGGTCAACCTGTCGGCGGTGCAGTTCCGCCATCCCGAATTGCTGCAGCGCGTGACCGCCATCCTGATCGAGACCGGCCTGCCCGCGCAGGCGCTGGAGCTGGAACTGACCGAGGCGGTGGCGATGGATGATCCGCAGGCGGCGGTGGCGGTGATGGACAGACTGCACGAACACGGTATCCGCATGTCCATCGACGACTTTGGCACCGGCTATTCCTCGTTGAGTTATCTCAAACGCTTCAAGGTCTATAAGCTCAAGATCGACCAGTCCTTCGTGCGCGACATCGGCAGCGACCCCGAAGACAAGGCCATCGTCACCGCCATCATCAATATGGCGAGCAGCCTCGGCATGCACACCATCGCCGAGGGCGTGGAGACGGCGGAGCAGCTCGCCTTCCTGCGCCTGCACGGCTGCGACGAGGTGCAGGGCTACTACTTCAGCAAGCCGCTGACGGCAGAAGCGTTCGGCGAGTTCCTGCGGCGCTAGTGTAGTGCGCCATTCTGTTTGGAACTTATGCCAACGGCCAGCACTGCGTGTAGGTCGGGTTTCAACCCGACATGTCGGGCTAAAACCCGACCTGCAATGGTTTGAGAATAAGTATCAGCAATAGCGGCGCACTAGCTGATTTTTGGGCCGGGTTTGAGCCGGTTTATCAAATCAGCTCACGCGGCGGCGCGGAGAACGCGGAGAAAAGCAAGTGATGAGGACGCCGATGGGGCGAAGGTTTTAACTCCGCGCGCTCCGCGTCTCCGCGTGCCATGTTTTTCCCGTTTGGGTTAATAACCGTCCAATTCCCGCTCTATTCCCGCCTTTGCTTTGACCCGCGTTCCCGATAATACGCATGCGCCCCCATCCCTGTGATGGGGCAAAGCAAAAAGATCGGGACGCGACATGAATGAAATTTTGCAGACTTTGAAGACGTTGTTGCTGCGCGGCGGGATGCGCAGCATGGCGGGGCCGTTGTTGATTGTGATGATCCTGTCGATGATGGTGTTGCCGCTGCCGCCGATGCTGCTCGACATCCTGTTCACCTTCAATATCGCGCTGGCGATCATGGTGCTGCTGGTGGCGATGAACACGA
>CAYTZF010000224.1:0-15613 GCA_964442265.1 uncultured Sideroxydans sp. | reverse complement strand
TCCCGCCGAGCGCACCAATTCAACCCGGATTCGCGGTGTTCACGCAGCGTATCCATCCACAGGAACCTGACATGACGCGGTTGATCTTTATTGCAGTCGCCATCGCGCTGGTGTACTGGCTGCTGCGTTCTTTCCGCAACCAGCGCGACGATACGAAGACCCCGCCGCAGGGCGAGGACATGGTGTGTTGCGCGCGCTGCGGCGTGCATCTTCCGAAAGGCGAGTGCATCACGGAGGGCGGCAAACATTTCTGTTGCGAAGCGCATCGCCGCGAATGAAACGGGCGCCGCGCGCATGCAGGAAAGTCCGGCCTCCACTACCGCTCTGCTCAAGGCGCTGAGCCCTTCGGTCGCGCTGGCGCCGCAAAATATGTGGCGTCCGCTGGCCCTGTTCAATCTTTATCGCTTGCTGCTCGGCGGCCTGTTGCTGGTCCTGTCGGCGCTTTATGGTGCCGTCCTGTCACCGGACGCGCACGAGCAATCGGCATTCTTCTGGGTCAGCGCGAGCTACACCTTTCTGGTGTTGGTTTCAGTATTGGCAGTTTCGTGGCGCAGGCCGTCCCCGGGCTGGCAACTGGCATTCCAGGTATGCGCCGATATCCTGTGCCTCACCCTGCTCGCTTATTTCAGCGGAGGGGTACAAAGCAACATTGCCATGCTGTTGCTGGTGTCGCTGGCATTCGCCGGGTTGATCAGCCATGGCCGGATTACCCTGCTTTACGCCGCGCTGGCGAGTATTGCGCTGTTGCTGGAGCACGCTTATTCGGTGTTGACCCGGGAGGCGGCAGCGGCACAATTCTTCCAGGTCGGCATTTTGTGTATCTCCTATTTTGCCTTGGCGTGGCTGGCGCACGCGCTGTCCCGCTATGCGCTGGCCAGCGAGCAACTGGCTGCCCTGCGCGGCGCGGACCTGGCCAGCATGGCGGAAGCCAACCGGCTGATGATCCAGGATATGCCGGACGGCATGCTGGTGGTGGATGAACGCGGTCAGGTGCGCCAATCCAACCCCGGGGCGAGCCGTTTGCTGGGTTTTGCCTTCGCGCCCGCCAAACAGGTCGGACTGGGGGATTGTTCCCCCTTGCTGGAGGCGCTGTATGCGGCCTGGCGGCAGAATCCGCAATTGGGCGGCTTCGCCCGTAACGTGTCGGAGGTGCACCTTCCTCTCACCAACAGTGCGGTGCGGGTGCGCTTCCTGCGCATCGGCGGCGAGACATTCTGGGGCGCGGTGGTGGTGCTGGAAGACGTGCAGCGGGTGCAGGAAAAGGCGCGCCAGGTGAAGCTGGCGGCGCTCGGGCGGCTCACCGCGAACATTGCACACGAGGTGCGCAATCCCCTGTCGGCGATCAGCTATGCCACCGAATTGCTTAAGGATGAGGTGCGCGAACCGGGGCAGGCGCGCCTGCTGCAACACATCATGGACAATACTTCGCGCCTGGATCGGATCGTGCAGGATGTGATGCAACTCAACCAGCGCGACCGCTCGCGTGCCGAATGGCTGGATTTGGCGCAGGTGCTACCTGCCATCGTCGAGGGATTGGGACTGACCGAACAGCTTGAACCGGGCCTGTTTGCATTGCAATTGCCGCCGGCGTGCACGGTGCGCTTCGATCGCGGCCACTTCGAACAGATCGTGTGGAATTTGTGCCGCAATGCCATGCGTTATAGTCGCGCCCAAGCCGGCAGCGTGCAGGTGCGCGTGCTATGCGCCAACCCGCACAGCGCGGTGCTGGAAGTCGAGGACGATGGCCCGGGGGTGCCCGGCGGGGAATTGCCGAAACTGTTCGAACCGTTTTACACCACCGACAGCCGTGGCACCGGGCTGGGTTTGTACATCGCGCGCGAGTTGTGCGAGGCGAACGGGGCGCGCATTGAATATTGTCGCGGCGGGGGCGGCGGCGCCTGTTTCAGGATTCTGTTTGCGGTGCGCGGCAGTGATCAGGAGGGATAGTGTGAGTGCGACAACGCAAAGAGTGTTAATCGTGGATGACGAGCCTGATATCCTGGAACTGCTGGAACTGGCTTTGTTGCGCATGGGGTTGGAGGTGGTGAGTTCCGGCGGGGTGGCGGACGCGCTGCGGCAACTGCAGGAACAGCGATTCGCGCTGTGCCTGACCGATATGCGGATGCGCGACGGCAGCGGGCTGGAGATCGTGCGGCATATCGCGGAGCGCAATCTGGATGTGCCGGTGGCGGTGATCACCGCGCACGGCAACCTGGAAAATGCGGTGGCCGCGCTCAAGGCGGGCGCCTTTGATTATCTGACCAAACCGGTGTCGCTGGAGCAGTTGCGCGCGCTGGTCCATTCCGCCCTGCGCCTGCCTGCCTGCCGCAACCGGAGCGACGGGGCGGAACCCGGTTTGCTCGGCGATGCGCCGGCAATGCTGCAGGTGCGCGATTTGATCGCGCGCGTGGCGCGCAGTCAGGCGCCGGTGCATATCAGCGGCGAATCTGGCAGCGGCAAGGAGCTGGCGGCGCGCCTGATCGTGGCGCACAGCGCGCGCTGCAGCGAGCCGTTCGTGCCGGTGAATTGCGGCGCGATTCCGGAACATCTGATGGAAAGCGAGTTTTTCGGCTATCGCAAAGGGGCTTTTACCGGTGCCGACCGCGACAAGGAAGGACTGTTCCAGGCGGCGCGGCAGGGCACGCTATTTTTGGACGAGGTGGCGGAATTGCCGTTGCCGATGCAGGTCAAGCTGTTGCGCGCAATTCAGGAAAAGCGGGTGCGCCGGGTCGGCGCGGCGGAAGAAGAAGCGGTCGATGTGCGGATTCTTTCCGCCACCCACCACAACCTGCAGCAGTGCGTGCAACAAGGAAAGTTCCGTCAGGACCTGTATTACCGGCTGAATGTGATTTCCCTGCGCATGCCGTCGTTGCGCGAAATACGCGAAGACATCCCGTCGCTGGCGCGGGCTTTGCTGGCGCGAATCGACAGCAGCGGCCGGATTACCTTTTCCGCTGCCGCGTTGCAGGCGCTCGCGGGCTATGATTTTCCGGGCAACGTGCGCGAGCTGGAAAACATCGTCGAGCGGGCGGTGGCGCTGTGCGCCGACGGCCTGATTCAGACCGCCGATTTGCAATTGACGCCGGCCGTGCTGGAGGAGGCGCCCGCGGCGGGCAGCCGTTACCCGCTGACCGACTATCTGGACCGGGTCGAGCGCGAGGCAATCCTGGCCGCGCTGCAGCAGACGAATTTCAACCGCACCGCAGCGGCAAAGATTCTGGGGGTTACCTTTCGCGCGCTGCGCTACCGCATGGAGCGGCTCGCCATCAGCGACCGGGATAAACCATGAAACCGGATGCCGGCGGCTGGTTTAGCGGGGTGCGGCGCCTGCCCTCGCCGAATTTCGACCGGCGGCCGCCGCGCACGGCGGTGACCCTGCTGGTGATCCACAGCATCAGCCTGCCGCCAAACGAGTTCGGCGGAAGCGCCATCGGCCAGTTCTTTACCAACACGCTGGATTGCGCCGCCCATCCCTACTACGCCCAATTGCGGGGGGTGCGCGTGTCATCGCACTTTCTGGTGCGGCGCGACGGCGCCGTCCTGCAATTCGTCGGCTGTGCCAGCCGTGCCTGGCATGCCGGGGTTTCCCAATGGCGCGGGCGCGGGCGCTGCAACGACTTTTCCATCGGGATCGAACTGGAAGGCTGCGACACGATTCCCTTTGCGCCGCAACAGTACCGCGCGCTCGCCGGGCTGGCCCGCCATCTGTTGCGCGCCTATCCGATCCGCGACATCGCCGGCCATGCGGACATCGCCCCGGGGCGCAAGACCGACCCCGGCCCCTGCTTTGACTGGCCGCGCTTTGTACGCGAGACGAGGCGGGCGGGCAGCGCGGACGCAAAAAATATATAGGCAAAATTTCTGCTTGCATAATTTTCTCTAAACACTAGAATCAGCGTCCAACCAGTCGTTGGACCACTATATGTAGTGTTTTTTGTTTCCAGCTGCGGCACCGTGCATCGCTGCCGCGCCGGCTATCCAAAGGGGAGTTATATGCTGCAAGCCACATCCGGTGTTTCATCCGCCGTTCCGCCTTCTGCCGTTGCCCGTTCCGCCTCTTCATCTGTTGCCGCCTCCGCCGGCATGCCGCTAGACCAGTACAAAATTATCCGCCGCAACGGTTCTGTCGCGCCGTTCGAGCCCGGGAAGATTTCCATCGCGTTAACCAAGGCCTTTATCGCTGTCAACGGCGGTCAGGGCGCGGCCTCGGCGCGGGTGCGCGAGATGGTGGAGCAATTGACCGACTCGGCGGTGGGCGCCTTGTTGCGTCGCCAGCCTCACGGCGGCACTTTTCATATCGAAGATATCCAGGATCAGGTCGAATTGGCCTTGATGCGCTCGGGCGAACACGACGTGGCGCGCGCCTATGTCCTCTATCGCGAGCAGCGCAACCGCGAACGCGCGACGGCGGTGCCGGCAGCCGCTACCGTGCTGAACGTCAACCACAACGGCGTCCTGCGCCCGCTGGATGTGGCGGCATTGACGGGAAAGATCGAGGCGGCCTGCGCCGGATTGGGCAACGCGGTCGAAGTCGGCAAGATTCTCGGCCACACCCTGAAGGATCTGTATGACGGGGTGACGGTGGCGGAAGTGCGCAAGTGCGCCATCCTTGCGGCGCGCACACTGATTGAACAGGATCCGGCCTACGGCTATGTCACCGCGCGCCTGCTGCTCAACAACATCTGCTGCGAAATTCTGGGCGAGGAAGTGGTTCAGTCCGAAATGGCGACCCGTTACGCCGATTATTTCCCCAAATTCATCAAGCGCGGCATCGAGGCCGAACTGCTGAACGAGGAGCTGGGACATTTCGATCTGGCACGGCTGGCGCAGGCGCTGGAGGCAGAGCGCGATCTGCAATTCAATTATCTCGGCCTGCAGACGCTGTTCGACCGCTATTTTCTGCACGTGGAGGAGCAACGCATCGAATTGCCGCAGGCCTTCTTCATGCGCGTGGCAATGGGCTTGGCGCTGAATGAAGTGGACCGCGATGCGCGCGCGATCGAGTTCTACCGCCTGCTGTCCAGTTTCGATTTCATGAGCTCGACGCCGACACTGTTCAACTCCGGCACCCGCCGCTCGCAATTGTCTTCCTGCTACCTGACCACGGTGGCGGATGATCTGGACGGCATCTACGAGGCGCTAAAAGAGAATGCGCTGCTGTCCAAATTTGCCGGCGGGCTGGGCAACGACTGGAGCAATGTGCGCGCGCTCGGCAGCCGGATCAAGGGCACCAACGGCAAATCGCAGGGGGTGGTGCCATTCCTCAAGGTGGTGAACGATACGGCGGTGGCGGTCAACCAGGGCGGCAAGCGCAAGGGCGCGGTGTGCGCCTATCTGGAAACCTGGCACCTCGACATCGAGGAATTTCTCGATCTGCGCAAAAACACCGGCGACGACCGCCGCCGCACCCACGACATGAATACCGCCAACTGGATTCCCGACCTGTTCATGAAGCGGGTGATGGAAGGCGGCGAGTGGACGCTGTTTTCACCGTCCGATTGTCCCGATTTGCATGACAAGTTCGGCCTTGAGTTCGAGCGTGCCTACCTTGGCTATGAAGCCAAAGCCGCCAGCGGCGAATTAAAGCTGTTCCGCAAGGTGGCGGCGCAAAGCCTGTGGCGCAAGATGCTGACCATGCTGTTCGAGACCGGCCACCCGTGGGTGGCGTTCAAGGACCCGTGCAACATCCGCTCGCCGCAGCAACACGTCGGCGTGGTGCACAGCTCCAACCTGTGCACCGAGATCACCCTGAATACCTCGGAAGATGAAATCGCCGTGTGCAATCTGGGCTCGGTCAATCTGGCCGCGCATCTCACCCCGGATGGCCAACTCGACCATGACAAACTGCAGCGCACCATCCATACCGCGATGCGCATGCTCGACAACGTGATCGACATCAACTATTACGCTGTGTCCAAGGCGCGCAATGCCAACCTCAAGCACCGTCCGGTCGGACTTGGCATCATGGGATTCCAGGATTGTTTGCATACCTTGCGCATTCCCTATGCGTCGGAGGCGGCGGTCGAATTCGCCGACCGTTCGATGGAGGCGGTGTGCTACTACGCCTACTGGGCTTCCACCGAACTGGCCGAGGAGCGCGGTCGTTACACCTCGTTTCGCGGCAGTCTGTGGGATCGGGGCATCCTGCCGCAGGACAGTCTGGATCTGCTGCGCGAGCAGCGCGGCGGTTTTGTCGAGGTGGATATGTCGGCCGCCATGGACTGGGAGGGATTGCGCGAGCGCATCCGCCAATACGGCATGCGCAACTCAAATTGCATCGCCATCGCGCCGACGGCGACTATCTCCAACATCATCGGCGTGTCGGCCTGCATCGAGCCAACCTACCAGAACATCTTTGTCAAATCCAACCTGTCGGGCGAGTTCACCGTGATTAACGAGCATCTGGTGGCCGACCTCAAACAGCTGGGCCTGTGGGACGAGGTAATGGTGGCCGATCTGAAATATTTTGACGGCAGCCTGAGCAAGATCGACCGCATCCCGGCGGAGTTGCGCACCTTGTATGCCACCGCATTCGAGGTCGAGCCGCAATGGCTGATCGAAGCGGCATCGCGCCGGCAGAAATGGATCGATCAGGCGCAGTCGCTGAATATCTACATGTCCGGTGTTTCCGGGCGCAAGCTGGACGAAACCTACAAGCTGGCGTGGCTGCGTGGCCTGAAGACCACCTACTATCTGCGCTCGCTGGGGGCGACGTCGGCGGAGAAATCCACCTCGCGCGCCGGTTCGCTCAACGCGGTGTCAAATGGCACCGCCGCGGCAGTGGAGACGCAATTTTGTTCCATCGACAACCCGGAATGCGAGGCCTGTCAGTGACGGGTATTCGTCCGGATTGTGGCGAAGACCCGTTGTCAGCGCAGGTTAAGCGCGCCGGGCGGTCAGAGTCAGCATTCAATTTTTATGAGGAATTCAAATGACATCAAACACACTGAACTTTGCAGACGGCATCGTCCCCGCAGTTGCGTCCTCCGTGCGCATGGCGGCGACACCCCAGGCGGGGGGCGCCGTCGATTCCGGTTACACCATCGCATCGGTGTCCACCGGACGTATCCGGGCGGAAGACAAACGCATCATCAACAGCAGTGCCGACGTCAACCAACTGGTTCCGTTCAAGTACAAATGGGCATGGGAGAAATATCTGGCCGGCTGCGCCAACCATTGGATGCCACAGGAAGTGAATATGTCGGCCGACATTGCGCTGTGGAAAGACCCGGATGGTTTGAGCGGGGACGAGCGCCGTCTGGTCAAGCGCAATCTGGGTTTTTTTACCACTGCCGACAGCCTGGCGGCGAACAATATCGTGCTTGGCACCTACCGCCACATCACCAATCCGGAATGCCGCCAGTTCCTGCTGCGCCAGGCATTTGAAGAAGCCATTCACACTCATGCTTACCAGTACATCGTGGAAAGCCTGGGGCTGGACGAGGGCGAGATTTTCAACATGTATCACGAAGTGCCCAGCATTCGTGCAAAAGACGAATTCCTGCTGCCGTTCATCGACGTGCTGACCAATCCGGATTTCAGGACGGGTACGCCTGAGGATGACCAGAAGCTGTTGCGCAGCCTGATCGTGTTTGCCTGCATCATGGAAGGTTTGTTCTTCTACGTTGGTTTCGTGCAAATCCTTGCGCTGGGCCGGCAAAACAAGATGACCGGCGCGGCCGAGCAATACCAGTACATCCTGCGCGACGAGTCAATGCACTTGAATTTTGGCGTGGACGTGATCAACCAGATCAAACTGGAGAATCCCCATTTGTGGACGCCCGCTTTCCGCGAAGAAGTGCGCGGCCTGATTCAAAAAGGCGTCGAACTTGAGTACTGTTACGCGGAAGACACCATGCCACGCGGCGTGCTCGGACTCAATGCCGGCATGTTCAAGGAATATTTGCGATTCATTGCGAATCGGCGCTGTCAACAAATCGGGATTGATGTACTCTACGCGGGCGCGACGAATCCGTTCCCGTGGATGGCCGAAATGATCGACTTGAAGAAAGAAAAAAACTTCTTCGAAACGCGCGTAACGGAATACCAGACAGGTGGGTCGTTATCGTGGGATTAAACTTCGAAGTTCTTGCGGCGAAGACTGCTTGCGTAGAAAGTTAAGTCCGCAGGGCGGTCGGAGACAAAAGTAATTCTTCGAGACACGCGTAACGCAATGCCGGACGGCAGGTGCGTTGTGTCGCGCTTAGAGATTTGGAAGAAGGCTGCTTTGCGGCCTTCTTTACAAGGGCTTCAGGCATGCTGCAATTGGGCACACTGAAGGTGGAGTAGATGTTGTTCTTATTAACTTTCATATCTCAGGGAGGTTGAAATGGTAGCAGCAAAGAAAGCCAAACCCGCAGTGAAAAAGCCGGCCGCGAAGAAACCTGTCGCCAAAAAAGCGGTTGCCAAAAAACCGGTAGCCAAGAAGGCGGTAGCGAAAAGGCCGGTAGCCAAAAAAGCAGTCGCAAGGAAACCCGTCGCCAAAAAAGCGGTTGCCAAAAAACCGGTAGCCAAGAAGGCGGTCGCGAAAAGGCCGGTAGCCAAGAAGGCAGTCGCGAGGAAACCCGTCGCCAAAAAAGCGGTTGCCAGAAAACCGGTAGCGAAAAAGCCGGTAGCGAAAAAGCCGGTGGCCAAGAAGGCAGTCGCGAGGAAACCCGTCGCCAAAAAAGTGGTTGCCAAAAAACCGGTAGCCAAGAAGGCGGTAGCGAAAAAGCCGGTGGCCAAGAAGGCAGTCGCGAGGAAACCCGTCGCGAGGAAACCCGTCGCCAAAAAAGTGGTTGCCAGAAAACCGGTAGCCAAGAAGGCGGTAGCGAAAAGGCCGGTGGCCAAGAAGGCAGTCGCGAGGAAACCCGTCGCCAAAAAAGTGGTTGCCAGAAAACCGGTAGCCAAGAAGGCGGTCGCGAAAAAGCCGGTGGCCAAAAAGGCAGTCGCGAGGAAACCCGTCGCCAAAAAAGTGGTTGCCAAAAAACCGGTAGCGAAAAGGGCAGTCGCGGCGCCGGCGACCGTCGCGCCCTCGGCTCCGCCTCCGATTCGACCGGCTGCAGTCTGGCCGTTCCCGACGCCGGGAATCAGCAAGCCGAATTGAGATTGGCGAGAAGGCTGTGAACACAGCCCCGATCTCGCCGTAAGCGGTAGGGGCTGATTCACACAAGCGGTGCATTTGCACTATCTTTAGTGCCTGCAGCAGGCGGGGTTCTTTTTGCCCGAAATTCCCCGGGTGAATTTGAGTCCATCGTGCGTGCAGGTTCAATGTCCCGGCGAAAAGAATTGGCCGGGAGGTTTTGTTTGCACTTTGATTTTTCAGTCGTCCGGGTTTGGCGCTGTCTTTATACTTTCCATGCTGCAACGCGGCGATTCGCCTGCTAAATTAATTTTAGCGCTGCCCCCAAGCGTATTCTCTGGTCACTCCGGTAGAATCCTGACCTGTGCGGTTCCATTCCTGCCGGCAGGGGGCAGAATCTCGCCAGGATGGCAGTGCCAGGCACGCCATCTTCTTGACGGTGAAGATTGTGCCCATGTCTGCCGCACCAAAATAATCCGGATGTAATTGACGATTCATGCTGTATCGCTCTGCGCTTCCCTATTCCCCGGATGCCGGCGCCTACTTCACGGCCCTGCGCGATCTGCCGTGCGCGGCCTGGCTGGATAGCGGGGGCAGTGCCTGTGATGTGCTGGTGGCGGCCCCGGTTGCTACCATCAGCCGCGAAGCGGGTAAATCCGTACTGCGCGCCGGGGCTGAAGAACACCGGACGGACACCGACCCTTTCGATTTAATTCGCCAACAACTGGGGGCGCTTGAGGCGGTGCCGGACATTCCGTTTGCCGGCGGGGCACTGGGCTATTGGGGCTATGACCTGGCGAGGGATTATGTGCGCCTGCCGCCGCGCGCGCACGACGGGGAGCAGCTGGCGCAAATGGTCGTCGGCATCTATGACTGGGCCGTCGTTATTGACCATCCGCAGCGCACAGCCTCTCTGGTGTCGCGTCTGCGCCATCCCGGCACACGCAAAGTGCTGCCGCAGATTTTGCAACGGCTGCTGGCGGCTTATGCAGAAAACCCCCCCGCTCCGTATTTTCAGGTTCGGGGCAGCATCACCTCTAATCTGTCCGCAGGGCAATACCGCGCGGCGTTTGACGCGATAAAGCAGTTTCTTCACGCCGGAGATTGTTATCAGGTCAATCTGGCGCAGCGTTTTTCTGCCGAGGCATGCGGAGATGCATGGGCCGCCTATCTTGAACTGCGACGTCTGAGTCCGGCGCCGTACTCGGCGTATCTGGATTGGCCGCAGGCCCAGATGCTTTGCGTATCGCCGGAGCTGTTCCTGCAAGTGCGCAGCGGGGAGGTTGAAACGCGCCCGATCAAAGGCACGCGCGCGCGCAGCGCCGATAGCGCGGAAGATGCGCGGCGCGCGCAGGCGCTGCACGGCGATCCAAAAGATCGTGCCGAGAATCTGATGATTGTCGATTTGTTGCGCAACGATCTGGCCCGGAACTGTGCTGCGGGCTCGGTGCGCGCACCGCATTTGTTTGGGGTGGAGAGCTATTCCAATGTGCACCATCTGGTCAGCACGGTGACAGGAAGGTTGCGCGCTGGGTGCGATGCGTTGGATCTGTTGCGCGACAGTTTTCCCGGCGGTTCCATCACCGGCGCGCCAAAAATCCGGGCGATGGAAATCATCGAACAACTGGAGCCGCACCGGCGCGGGATCTATTGCGGCGCCATCGGGTATGCGGGCGACGACGGCAACATGCAGACCAACATCGCGATTCGCACCCTGGTGTATTCGCGCGGCGAGATACGCGGCTGGGCGGGTGGCGCCATTGTCGCCGATTCGGAATGTGCGGCGGAATATCAGGAGACGCGGGACAAGGCGAGCGCGATGCTGGAAGTGCTGCACCGCTTTGGCGGGAAGCTCGACTGGTGACGGGGGCTAAGCCGTATTCTTCAGGCGGGTGATGCGCACGACTTCCGGAATCCGCCGCAGATTGCGCATGATGCGCGCAAGGTGGATGCGGTTGCTGACCTGAAGCGTGAAGTAGGTGGCCGTGTATTCGCCTTCGCTGCTGAAATTGACGTTTTCGATATTCGAGTCGGCATCGGCGATGGCGGCGGCGACCTTGGCCAGCACACCGCGCCGGTTGGCCACGACAAGTTTGAGGCTGACCTCGAACATTCTCGAAATATCTCTATCCCAGACCACATCCAGCCATTGCTCGTTGCCGCGTCCGCGGCGCAGGGTCGGGCAGTCGTGGGTGTGCACAACCAGCCCCTGGCCGCGCTTGATAATGCCGATGATCGGATCGCCGGGGATCGGGCGGCAGCATTTGGCAAACTCGACCGCCATCCCCTCGGTGCCCTGAATGGTCACCACCGCATTGCCTTGCGCGTCGCTGGAGATAGTGTCGCCGCGACTGGCCAGCTGTTTGGCCACCACCATGTTCAGACGGCGACCGAGCCCAATATCGGCAAAGATATCCTGGCGCGACTTCACCCCGGTTTCGCGCAGCAACCTTTCCCAGTGCTCATCGTCGATTTCTGTCGGATTGAGTCCCATCGCGGCAAGCGATTGCGCCAGCAACCGTTCGCCCAGTTTGGCCGATTCGCCCAGGTGCATGGTGCGCAGCGAGTGGCGAATCTCGGCGCGCGCCTTGCTTGTGGCGACATAGCCAAGCCACGCCGGATTGGGATGGGTCTGCACTGCGGTGATGATCTCAACCCGGTCGCCGTTTTGCAGTTCGGAGCGCAACGGCACCAGCTCGTCGTTGACCTTGGCGGCGACACAGCGGTTGCCAATATCTGTATGCACGGCATAAGCAAAATCGACCGTGGTGGCACCGCGCGGCAGGGCAAAAATCTTGCCCTTGGGCGAAAAGACATAGACCTCGTCCGGAAACAGATCAATTTTCAGGTGTTCGAGAAATTCCACCGAATCGCCGCTTTGCGCCAGGCTGCCGAGCAACCCTTGCAGCCATTGATGGGTCTTTTGCTGCAGATCATTGATCTGCGAATCCGACGCTTTGTACAGCCAGTGGGAAGCAACGCCGCTTTCAGCCAGCTTGTCCATCTCATGCGTGCGAATCTGCACTTCGATCGGCGTGCCGAAGGGCCCGAACAGGGTGGTGTGCAGAGACTGGTAGCCGTTCGCCTTGGGGATCGCGATGTAGTCCTTGAATTTGCCGGGGAAGGGTTTGTACAGACCATGCAGGGCGCCCAGCGCCAGATAGCAGGCGGCGACATCCTCGACCAGGATGCGGAAACCGTAAATGTCCAGCACCTGGGCAAAGGCCAAAGACTTGGCCTGCATCTTTTGATAAATGCCGTACAGATGTTTTTCGCGTCCTTTGACTTCGGCCCTGATCTGGTGCATTTCCAGGCGCTTGCTGATCGCTTCCAGTATCTTGCTCACCACCTCGCGCCGGTTGCCGCGCGCCACCATCAGCGCTTTGTACAACACGCTGTAGCGGTTTGGATACAGATACTTGAAGCTGAGGTCCTGCAGTTCCTGGTAGATATTGTTCAGCCCGAGGCGATTGGCGATGGGCGCATAGATATCCATCGTTTCGCGCGCGATGCGCGCGCTCTTTTCCGGCGCGACCGAATCCAGGGTGCGCGCGTTGTGCAGGCGATCGGCGAGCTTGATCAGGATCACCCGCACATCGCGCGCCATCGCCAGCAACATCTTGCGGAAGTTCTCCGCCTGCGCATCTTCCCTGGTTTCGAATTTGAGTTTGTCGATCTTGCTCAGACCCTCAACCAATTCGGCCACGGTGGTGCCGAAAGGCGCGGCGATTTGTTCAAGAGTGACCGGCGTGTCTTCGACTACATCGTGCAGCAGGGCGGCGATGAGCGCGTGCGCATCCAGGTGCAACGGGGTGAGGATTCGCGCGACGGCGATCGGATGGGTGACGTAGGGCGCCCCGGACTGGCGCAATTGTCCCGCATGCGCGGCGCGGCTGAATTCCAGCGCCGCGGTGATTTGGGCTACATCTTCAGGCTTGAGGTAAGCAGAGACCTCCAACAGAAGCGCGTCGGCATCGGCTTGTGACATGAGTCAACTCCGGCGCGCCTGCATGGATTCGACCGGTTCAGGCCATGCCGCGATTGAGGATTTCCACGCCGACTTTGCCCTCGCTGATTTCGCGCAACGCAACGACAGTCGGTTTGTCCTTGCTGATTTCCACCAGATGGCTGGCACCATTGGCCAGCTGGCGCGCGCGGTAGGCGGCGGCCAGGGTCAGTTCGAAACGGTTGGGAATATTTGCCATGCAGTCTTCGACAGTGATGCGGGCCATAATTTATTTCTCCGGGGTCAGGAATTGATTAATGAGACTACGCTGGCGGACGAGTTGTTTTGCGCAACGCAAACGCGCGGTCAGCACAATCGAACCCAACTCGCGCCCCGCTTCATCCAACTCGGTGTTGATAATAACATAATCGAATTCAGATAGATGCGAGACATCCTCGCGCGCGGCGGCGAGACGGGTTGCAATCACCTCCGCGCTGTCTTTGCCGCGCCCCTGCAAGCGCCGGGCGAGGGTTTCCAGCGAGGGCGGCAGGATGAAAATACACACGCAATCGGGAAACAGTTTTCGTACCTGGGCTGCGCCCTGCCAGTCGATCGCCAGCAGAATGTCGCGGTCCTTGGCATTTTCCCCGGCGATCCAGGTGCGCGAGGTGCCGTACAGATTGCCGTAAACCTCGGCGCTTTCCAAAAATTCATTGCGCGCCGCCATCGCCAGAAAGGTTTCGCGGCTGACGAAATGGTAATCCTTGCCGTCGATTTCCCCCGCCCGGGGCGGACGGGTGGTGTATGACACCGACAGATCGATCTGCGGATTGGACTGCAGCAGGGCGTGCACCAAACTGGTCTTGCCCGCGCCGGAAGGCGCGCTGATGACGAAAAGACTGCCGGACATATATTTCCCCTACTCTATGTTTTGTACTTGCTCGCGCATCTGCTCGATCAGCAGCTTGATCTCCATGGCGCACTGCGCGACTTCCGCGTCCGCCGACTTGGCGCCCAGCGTGTTGGCTTCGCGATGCAGTTCCTGCATCAGAAAGTCCAGCCGCTTGCCCGCGCGGCCGCCTTTTTCCAGAGTGCGACGCACTTCGGCCAGATGCGCCGACAGGCGCGACAGCTCTTCATCGATGTCGATCTTGCTTGCATACAGGGTAATTTCCTGGCGCACGCGCTCGTCGTCGTTGCCACCCAGCGCATCCTGCAGGCGTTGCCGCAATTTTTCCTCGTATGCCGCGATGGCGCCGGGGATGCGCGGCGCAACCCCGGCGCGCAGCGATTCGATCTGTGCCACCCGTTGGTGCAGAAAATCGGCGAGTTTTTCGCCTTCGCGTTGGCGCGCTGCGGAGAATTCCTGCAACCCCTGCCGCAACAGGGATTGCAGGGTGGCGCGCAAACGGTCGCCGTCCGTGTCCGGATTTTCCAGTGCGCCATTCCAGCGCAGCACATCGATCACCGAAAGTTCTCCCGCTTCGGGCAGGACCGCGCGGATCTGCGCGCGCCATTGCGCAAGTTGGAGCAAGACCTCCGGATTAAGCCGGGCCGGATGCCGCGCCGTCTGGCGCGGCGTATGGTTCACCCGGCATTCCACCTTGCCGCGCGAAATTTGCGCGCTGATCGCCTCGCGCAGCACGGCTTCCTGTCCGCGCAATTCGTCCGGCAGGCGCAGCTGCAAATCGAGATAACGATGGTTGACCGAGCGTAACTCGACAGAGAGCGAGCCGCCATCAAGTTCGGCGGCGGCGGTGGCATAGCCGGTCATGCTATAAATCATCTGAACTCCGGGAGGTGGAAAAAATACAGGCTTAAGGGCGCGCATTATATTACGATTGCGCCACCTTGCCTTGGCGCGCGGCGGCAAAAGCGGTGTGCCGCACGCCACGCCCCATAACGGAAAAGCATAAATGAAGTTTGCCATTCATCAGGCCAATCAGATCGGCGGTCGCAGGTACAACCAGGACCGCGCCGGTTATGCCTACACCAGCGAAGCGCTGCTGTTGCTGCTGGCCGACGGCATGGGCGGCCACCTGCATGGCGAGCTTGCCGCCGAGATGGCGATCTACACCTTCTTGCGCGCGTTCAGTCGCCTCGACGACGCACGGGTGCTGGAACCGGAAGTGTTTTTGCGCGCCACCATGCGCGCGGCGCACGACGCGATTGTCGAATACGCGCAGGAACAGAAATTGGGCGGCAATCCCGGCACCACTTGTGTGGCCGCGCTGGTGCAGGACGGCCGGGTATGGGTTGCGCACGCCGGCGACTCGCGCTTTTACCTTCTGCGCGGGGGCAAGGTGGCGCAAGTCAGTCACGATCATTCGGTGGTGCAACAGTGGGCGGACTGGGGGGTGATCAGCGCCGAGGAAATGAAGACGCACCCGGATCGCAACAAGATTACCAACTGTCTGGGCGGCGTGGAAGACATGTTCTATGCCGAAGTATCCCCCAGCGCCGAGGTGCGGGACGGAGATACTCTGCTGTTGTGCAGCGACGGTTTCTGGAGTCCGCTGGAAGAACGGGAATTGTTGCAGACCCACACCGCGCCCTCGCTGGCGGCGATTGTCAACGACCTGATTGGCAAAGCGGTACAGCGCGAG
>CAYTZF010000223.1:0-5122 GCA_964442265.1 uncultured Sideroxydans sp. | reverse complement strand
GTGCGCATGTCGCTGCAAGGTGAGGTGCTACAGGGCGGCAAGCCTTCCAGCGAATGGCGTTTCCACTGCGACATTCTAAAGAATCGAACCGAGATCGGCGCAGTGCTGCATAGCCATTCCCCGTTCGCCACCACGCTCGCGTGTCTGCGCCGCGAGGTGCCGGCCGTGCATTACATGATCGCGCTGGCCGGCGGTGACTCGATCCGCTGCACGCCCTATAGCATCTTCGGCGAACAGCAACTTTCCGATGATGCGCTGGAAGCGTTGCAGGGGCGCAAAGCCTGCCTGCTCGGCAACCACGGCATGATCGCGCTGGGGGTCGATCTTGACGATGCACTGGTGGTGGCGCAGGAAGTCGAGTTCCTGTGCGAGATCTACTGGCGCATGTTGGCGGTGGGTGAACCCAGGATACTCACCGCGCAGCAGATGCATGAAGTGAAAACGAAGTTCGTCGAATACAAAAAACGGAGTTGAAGCAAAACCATTGCCCGCAGATTACGCGGATTGCACAGATTAAAGGCGATTCAAATCTGCGTAATCTGCGGAAAAACAGTTTTTGAATCCGCCATCTCATTCAGGAAGCCGCCATGCCGATCAAGTCACGTGTCAGAACCGTCCCGCATTATCCGAAGCCGGGCATCATGTTCCGCGACATCACCACCGTCCTCAAAGACCCGATCGGCTTGCGCGCCACCATCGACGAGTTGGCGCGCCGTTATCGTGATATGAAGATCGACAAGATCGCCGGCATCGAATCGCGCGGCTTCATCCTTGCCGCGCCGCTGGCTTATGCGCTGGGCAAGGGTTTCATCCCCATCCGCAAAAAAGGCAAACTGCCGGCGGAGACCATCGGCCACGACTATGAACTCGAATACGGCAGCGACCGCATCGAGATTCACACCGATGCCATCGCGAAAGGCGAAAAGGTGTTGTTGGTGGACGACCTCATCGCCACCGGCGGCACGGCAGAGGCCGCCTGCATCCTGATTGAAAAAATGGGCGGCCATATCGTTGAATGCGCGTTCATGATCGACCTGCCAGACATCGGCGGGAGAGGGCGGCTGGAGCAGCGCGGACACACGGTGTTTGCGCTGTGCGAGTTCGAGGGTGACTGAACGATAAACCTGAAAAACCGGCGGTTATTACAGACCGAGATGATTGGCTGACGCGCCGGAATGGGATGCCTCCCACATTTCATCGAAACGCGCATGCAGTTCGCGCGCGCCTTGCGCATCGTTGAGGGCGAGCAGACCGCGGGTGTCGTCGAAATGGTAGCGGCGCACGTAATGGGCATCGTCGGCAACGGCGAAGGGGTCGGTCACGCCGAGCAGGTGCGGCGGGGTTTGGAAGATGGCCATGCCGTGACTGAATTCGCGCAGCAGCAGCATCATGCGCGGACAGTAACGGATGAGATGCTGCGGGTCGTGTGCCAGCAGGTGCAGGCGCGCGGTGCTGCTGCCGAGCAGAAAATGACGCAGGGCGTCGTAACGCGCTTCGCGGTTGAAGCCGATGTCGGCAAAATCTTTTTCAAAGATGATCAGGCTGCGCTGCGCGGCGGCGCAGACTCGGTCGAGCGCGGTGATGTAGTCTGCCACGCCGTCGAATGGGGTGTGTTGCAGAACCTCCTGGCTCATCCGCGTCTCCCGTTGGCCGGGGCGAGATAACCGGCCAGATACCATTCGTACAACAATGCGGCGGCGGCGGGCGGGATCGCCTGCGCCGGCGCCAGTTCGCGCGTGTCGGCCAGTTCGCGCAACAGACGGTAATCGGCTTTGGGCAGCGGGCTGGCTTCGCCGTTGATGAACACGCTGCGGCCGTGGCACTGCATCAGGGTCTTCAGGTCGAGCATCAGCCCGTGTTTCTGCGCGGCGGAGGTGAAGCGCGCTTGAGTCAGTGGTTTGGCCGGTGCAACAAAAAAGATATGCGGTTTCGGCTCGCTCAGATAACAGCCAAGGAAATTCGCCACGTCTTCGTCGTCCCACTTTACCTTGCGGATTTGTTTGGCCACCTGCCGCAGCATCGGCTTGCCGATCTCGGACGGATGTTTTTGCAATTTCAGATCCGGATCGCTGTATGTGCCGGGGATCTCGATGCGGTCCTGCAGATAGACGAGGAACTGTTCCGCCAATTCCTGATACCAGGGGGTGCGGAAGCCGATGGAATAGGTCATGCAATCGTCTTCGGCGATGCCGTTGTGCGCGCATTGCGGCGGCAGGTAGAGCATGTCGCCCGGCGCCAGCACCCATTCCTGTTCCACCTTGAAATCCTTGAGGACGCGCAGCGGCGCGCCTTCGATCAGCGTCCGGTCCTGTTGGGTCGAGATCTGCCAGCGCCGGTGGCCGTAGCCCTGCAGCAAAAACACATCGTAAATATCGAAGTGCGGGCCGACACCGCCGCCTTTGGGGGCATAACTCACCATCAGGTCATCCAGCCGCGCATGCGGGATGAAATCGAAACGCTTGAGCAGTTCCGCCGCTTGCGGCAGGAAGTGATTGACCCCCTGCACCAGCACCGACCATTGGCCTTTTTTTGACAAGCCGGCAAAATCCCCGGCCCCAAAAGGCGCGCCACGCAAGCCGAACTTGCCGCGCTGTTGGGTGACCAGCCGAGCCTGCGCATCCTCGTTGCAGGCCAGTTCAATCAGTTGCCGCGGATCGAGCAGGCCGGCAAAACCGGGTATCGCCTGGCGGATCAGCAGCGGTTTTTTTTGCCAGTAATCGCGCAGGAATTGTTGCGGCGTCAGGCCGCCAAGCAGAGGGTTTTTCATGCGCGGATTATAGCCTTGGTTGACGTAATGGAAATTAAATTCAAGACGGCGCGGGCACAAAAATTGGATAGAATGCGGACTTCGGGAGGAAGTTATGCCACTACAAGTTGTCTCGCTCCGGGCTGGAACCGAGGCGCCGCATTTCGAATTGCCTGATGCAGACATGCATCCCTTTCGACTCGCCGCCCAGCAGGGGAAGCATAATGTCGCGCTGTATTTTTATCCCAGGGACGACACGCCGGGATGCACCATGGAGGCGAACGAATTCAGCGATCTGGAGGAGGAATTCGCCCGCCAAGACACCCTCGTGGTCGGGATCAGCCGCGACGATTGCATCAGCCATGCCACGTTTCGCGACAAATACGGATTGTCGGTATTATTGCTGTCCGATCCCGAAGGACGGGTGTGCAGGAAGTACGGTGTGCTGTACGAAAAAGAGGCCGACGGTAAAAAGAAACCGGCCATCCGGCGTTCGACTTTTGTCATCGACAAACAGGGCAAGTTGCGCCATGTTTTGTATGATGTGCATGCCCACGGACATCCGCAGGAAATACTTAAACTGATAAAGGAAATGCAATGAAGATCGAAAAGAACGCAGTCGTTTCGCTGACCTATGAATTGAGCGATGCCAGCGGCGCGCTGATCGAAAAGGCCGACGGCCCGATCAGCTACCTGCACGGCGGCTATGACGGGATCTTTCCGCTGGTGGAAGAAGCGTTGCAGGGCAAATCGACAGGCGACAAGTTCGTGGTCAGCATGCAGGCGGACGATGCGTTCGGAGAATACGAGCACGATCTCGTGCGCGTCGAGCCGCGCAGCATGTTTCCGGCAGAACTCGCTGTCGGCATGCAGTTCGAGGGCGGCGCCGAGGGGGATGACGATGAAGATTACATGCTCTACACCGTGACCGAAGTGAACGACGATGAAGTCACCGTGGACGGCAACCATCCGCTGGCGGGCAAGGCGCTCACCTTCTCCGGTGTCATCAGCGGCGTGCGTGCTGCTTCGGCGGAAGAGTTGGAGCACGGCCATGTGCACGGCGACGATGGCCACCATCATTAAGGCGGGGAGATAAAAATGAAATTCCATCGGCTTTTGCTCTTGCTGGGTGCATTGCTGTTCGGGTTGGTGAATGGTTGCAGCGCGGAAAACGTGCCGCTGGTGGATGTGCAAAAAGCGGCAGCCATGCAGGCGCAGGGCGCACTTTTGCTGGATGTGCGGCAGCCCGATGAATATCGGGAGTTTCGCGCGCCGAACAGCATGTTGCTTCCGCTTGGGCTGTTGCGTTCGAGGATGGGGGAAATCTCGCGGTACAAGGGCCAGCCGGTTGCGGTGATCTGCCATTCCGGCCGCCGTTCGGCGCGCGCGGTGAAACAGTTGCAGGAAGCCGGATTCACGCAGGCGGTCAGCGTTGATGGCGGGATGGTCGCGTGGGCGGCAGCGGGGCTGCCAGTCGAGCGAGGCGCACCGCCGCAATAAGGTTCCGGCAAAAAAAGCCGCCGGATTAACTTTCTTTTTGCGCGAGCTGTTCGGCGAGCAGTTTGCACAGATGCTCGTTGGGCGGTTCCAGCGCGTAGCGCGCCACCGCGTTCAGCAGCCCTTGTATCTCTTCCAGCGTGAAGTTTTCCAGCAGGCGGTTCGCCATGTCGGCAGCCACCGGAACCAGGCGCGCTTGTCCATCCGGCAGCTTGAAGCCGAATCCGGCCAGCCGGTTCAGCTCGCCATCGGTCAGGCTCATTTTTTCCTGCTCGCGTTCCAGCACAGCGTTGAAATCCTCCAACTCATCCGCCAGCACCTCCGGCAGATCTTCCGAAATTTCCACCACCAGCCCCATCGGGTCGTCGCGGAGGAGACAAGGCACGCCGCGCTGTGCGGCAAAAGCCACGAACCGGTCGCGCAGTACGGCTGCAAAAAAGATGTAATCGATCATCGGGCATGCAAGTGGAATGAACGTTGCGCATCCTGCCTTGCGCGCCGGGCGAAATCAATCACCCGAACGGGCACGGCAAGTATGCCAACCCTGATGATGAAACTTGCCATGCCGGTTTCCCCCTGTCTAACTTTCCCCCGATACCCTCTCCTCAATCCTCTGGTGAAGCTACTAGCCATTCGACTAAGCACGATAAAACTGTGCAAGTCGCTGGTTATCCCGCAAGCGGGCGAGGAGGCGAACGAGAAAGGCACCTTTCAATCCCTGCGGGAGAAAGGGCAAACGAATCGCTGCGCGAGTTTCATGTCAACGGGAGAGTCGCTGCAGGAGCCATTCCGCCACTTCGTTTGCGCCGCGCGCAATGGCCGCTTCACGTTGTGGCGCTTGCCACAGGGCATGCAGCGCGGCGGCGAGGTCGCCGCGTT
>CAYTZF010000222.1:0-12644 GCA_964442265.1 uncultured Sideroxydans sp. | reverse complement strand
CGCGAGCGTGGTGGCGAACGGGGAATGGCTATGCAGCACTGCGCCGATCTCGGTTCGATTCTTTAGAATGTCGCAGTGGAAACGCCATTCGCTGGAAGGCTTGCCGCCCTGTAGCACCTCACCTTGCAGCGACATGCGCACTATGCTTGCCGCTGTCATCTCGGAGACCGGCAAGGCAGAGGGTGTAATCAACAGACCCTCGCCGCAGCGCACCGAGGCATTGCCCGCCGTGCCGCGATTCAAACCCAGCTCGACCATGCGGCGCGACACATCGAGCAGCGCCGCGCGCAGTTCCCGTTCGTTGCTCATTTCAGCACCCGCCCCGCCACTGCCCGCAATTTTTCCACCAGCGCCGGATCGCGCGCTTCGGGTGCGGTGATCAGCGCGTGCTGCAGCACCGTGCGGCAGCCGCAAGTGCAGGCGTCAGCGTCCGCGGCGATGCGCGGCGCGGCCTGTTGCACCAGCGTGCGCGCCTTGTCGGCATTGGCCAGCAACACGCCGATGATCTGCTCGACGGTGACATCATCGTGATTCGGATGCCAGCAATCATAGTCGGTGACCATCCCCACCGTGGCGTAGCACAACTCGGCTTCGCGCGCGAGCTTGGCCTCCGGCATATTGGTCATGCCGATCACATCGCATCCCCAGCCGCGATACAGTTCGGATTCGGCCAGGCTGGAAAACTGCGGCCCTTCCATCACCAGATACGTGCCGCCGCGCACGACCATGATGCCGGCATCACGGGCAGCGGTTTCCAGATGATCACCCAGGCGGTGACACACCGGATGCGCCATCGACACATGCGCCACCAGACCGGTGCCGAAAAACGATTTTTCGCGTGCGAAGGTGCGGTCGATGAACTGATCGACAATGACAAAGGTGCCGGGCGGCAGGCCTTCGCGCAGGGAACCAACCGCGCTGACCGAAATGACATCCGTCACGCCGGCACGCTTCAGCGCATCGATGTTGGCGCGAAAGTTGATCTCCGAGGGAGGGATGCGGTGGCCGCGCCCGTGGCGCGGCAAAAAGACCAGCTTGATCCCGTTAAGTTCACCGAACAGCAAGTCGTCCGACGGTTCGCCAAAAGTGGATTCCACCCGCTCCCAGCGCTTGTGCGAAAGTCCTTCGATGTCATACACACCGCTACCGCCGATGATGCCAATGCTTGCCTGTGCCATGTTGCACCCTTATCCTTGAAACGGGTGTGGATTGAAACAGGAAACCCTGTTTGACTCAAGGTGTTATGTGTGAGGTTTCTCACAGACATCATGACCACCACCGCCTACAATGCAACCTCCGTTCAACCATTCCACAAAAGGAGCACACCATGAAATTCAACGTTGGCAGCACTGATCGCGTTTTGCGCATTATCGCCGGTCTGGTTCTGATCGGCCTCGCCGCAACCAACACGGTCGGCATCTGGGGTTACATCGGCATCGTGCCCCTGCTCACCGGCCTCTTCAAGTTTTGCCCGGCCTATGCCATCTTCGGCTTGAGCACTTGCCCGATGGAAAAAAAATAAGCCGTTTCTCCCTCTCTTGCCCGACCCTGTCGGGCATTTTTTTATCCAGCCATTAGCCAGGGAACTCACATGAAAAAATCACTGCTGCTGTCAACCCTGCTCGTCTTGTCCATGCCCGCCATGGCTGACAAACTGGAAAAATACCGTGAAGAAAGCCGTGCCGTTGTTGGCCCGTTCATGCAACAACTGATGGCCGAAAACAAAAAAGCGGTGAGTGAAGGCGGCTCTGAATCTGCCGTCAAGGTCTGCAAGGACATCGCTCCGAAACTGGCTGGCGATCTCTCGCGCCAGCACGGCTGGAAACTGACGCGCGTCTCAAACAAAGTGCGCAACCCCCTGCTGGGCACCCCGGATGGATGGGAGCAAAAGGCACTGAAGAAGCTGGAGAAGCGTCTGGCCAAGGGAGAAAAACCCGAAACGCTGGAAGTCGTCGAAATCGTGAAGGAACCCAATGGCAAGTACCTGCGCTACATGAAAGGCATCGTGCTGCAACCCGGTTGCGTGGCCTGCCATGGCAGCGAAAGCGATATCTCTCCCGCGGTCAAAACTCGCCTGGGCGAGGAATACCCGCATGACCAGGCCACCGGCTACAAACCGGGTGACTTGCGCGGCGGAGTGAGTATCAAACGCCGGCTGTAAATCATGTTAAATTCGGCGCGCCATGACTAAAAAGACAGAACACGCCGAATTGCAGATCACCGGGATGCACTGCGCCTCCTGTTCCGCGCGCCTGGAAAAATCTCTCAATCAGCTTCCGCACGTCACCGCCGTGGTCAACATCGCCACGGAAAAGGCCAGTATCAGTTTCGATCCTGCCGCCGCCAGCCTCGACACTCTCATCCAGACCGTGCGCGACACCGGTTTCGACGCCCATCCGGCGCGCGACTTCGCCGCCGAAAAGGCGGCACGTCGGGCCGTGCTGCGCCGCGATCGCCGGCAATTCCTTATCGCCCTCCTGCTCACCCTGCCGCTCATCACCGGGATGCTGCTGATGTTCGCCGGCATCCCTGTCCTGCTGCCGCTGTGGCTGCAATGGCTGCTCGCCACGCCGGTGCAGTACTGGGCGGGGGCGCGTTTTTACAGCGGCGCCTGGAGCGCGCTGCGTTCCGGCGGCAGCAACATGGATGTGCTGGTCGCGCTCGGCACCAGCGCCGCCTACTTCTTGAGTTGCGCGGTATGGCTGCTCGGCCTCAATCAAGCGGTGTATTTCGAGGCCAGCGCGACACTGATCACCCTGGTGCTGCTGGGCAAACTGCTGGAAGCAAATGCCAAAGGAAAAGCTTCCTCCGCGCTGGAAGCACTGATCAATCTGCAACCGAAGATGGCGCACACCGAACGCGACGGCAAGGTGATCGACGTTTCCGCCGGCTCCCTGCGTCCGGACGAGATTTTCGTGGTGCGCCCCGGTGAAAGCATGCCGGTCGATGGCATCGTGCTCGACGGCAGTTCCAGCGTGGATGAATCCATGCTCACCGGCGAAAGTTTGCCGCAGAGCAAGCAGGCGGGCGACAAGGTCTATACCGCCACCCTGAACCAGCAGGGACTGTTGCGCTGCCGCGCGCTGGCGGTCGGCTCGCGCACCCAGCTCGCCGCGATCATCCGCCTGGTGGAACAGGCACAAGGCTCGAAGGCGGCAATCCAGCGCCTGGCCGACCGCATCTCGGCGGTATTCGTGCCGGCGGTGCTCGTTATCGCCACGCTCACCTTTATCGGCTGGTGGGAGTTCGGCGGCGACTTCAGTGCGGCGCTGATCAACGCGGTATCGGTGCTGGTGATCGCCTGTCCCTGCGCGCTCGGCCTCGCCACGCCGACGGCGGTGGTGGTCGCCACCGGCCGCGCCGCGCATGCGGGGATTCTGGTCAAGGATGCCGCCGCACTGGAGCGCGCTCATTCACTCTCGATGCTGGCTTTGGACAAGACCGGCACCCTGACCGAGGGCAAGCCCGCTGTCACGGATGTTTTGCCCGCGCCTGCGGTGGCCGCGGAAGAATTGCTGCGCGTCGCTGCCGCGCTGGCGCAACACTCGACCCACCCGCTCGCGCGCGCCCTGCTCGACCACCCTGGCGCGCAACCGCCCATTGAGGTGAGCGAAATGCATGAACAGGCCGGACAAGGGGTGACCGCCCGCATCGGCGGCGCCGATTGCCTGCTCGGCTCCCCCGCTTTTGCCGCGCAACAGGGTGTCGCGCTCGATGACCGTGCTCTGGCCGCTTTGCAGCAACAGGGTAAATCGCTGATCGTGGTGGCACGCGATGGCGTTGCGCTGGGCACCCTCGCGCTCGCCGACCGCCTGCGCGACAGCAGCCGCAGAGCGATCGTGCAACTGCGCGGCATGGGCATCCATGTCGTCATGCTGAGCGGCGACAATCACGCCACGGCGCAAGCCATCGCGGCGCAGGCGGGCATCGCCGATTTCCGTGCCGAAGTGATGCCACAGGACAAGGCCGCGCTGATCCATACGCTCAAGGTGAAGCCGGATGACATCGTCGGCATGGTCGGCGACGGCATCAACGACGCGCCCGCACTGGCGGCGGCGGATGTCAGCTTCGCCATGAAGAGCGGCAGCGACATCGCGCTGGAAGCCGCCGACATCACCCTGATGCACAACGACCTGATGGCGGTGGCCGATGCCATCTCGCTGTCCCGCGCCACCCTGCGCAAGATCCGGCAGAACCTGTTCTTTGCCTTTGCCTACAATGTGCTCGGCATCCCGCTCGCGATGCTGGGGCTGCTCAACCCGGTGATTGCGGGTGCGGCCATGGCGATGAGTTCGGTCTCGGTGGTGAGCAACGCGCTGTTGCTCAAACGCTGGCAGCCCGCCGACCCGACTCCGCCAGGCGGGGCACCGGGCATCAATCGCGCCGTGTAATGTTGCGGCATGAAGAACGACTGAACCAAAATGCGGCGCGCGCGGTCAAAATTCGGCTTTCAATCTCAACCCATTCAAAAAGGAACCTTGGCATGAACCCAAAAACCCTCATCATCATCGGAATTAGCGCTGTGCTGGCCGCCTGTGCCGCCGGCAAATCCGGCGATGTTTATACTCGCGACCAGGTCCGGCAAGTGCAGACCTACCGGATCGGCTATATCGAGGGAGTGCGCGAGATTCGCATCGAAGGAACCAAAACCCCGATCGGCACCGCGGCCGGCGCGGTGGTGGGCGGGGTGGCCGGAAGCAGCGTGGGGAACGGCAAGACCGGCCAGATTGGCGCGGTCGTGGGCGCGGTCGTGGGCGGCATGGTGGGCGCCGCAACCGAGGAGGGAATAACCCGGGAAAACGGTTTCGAGTTTGATATCCGGATGGAAGACGGCAGTTACATCTCGGTGGTGCAGGCCAAGGCGGTCAAGGACGAAACCTTTGCCGTGGGCGACCGGGTCCGCATCATCAACAGCGCCGGCGTGGTGCGTGTCGCGCATTAAGCGCGCGCCAAAAAAAACAGCGGTCTGAACGCCGTTTTTTTGCCCAAACCCGCCTATTCAACCGTCGCGATGCGCAGCGGCGGCTGGCTTAGCTCGGTCGAAAGCTTAAAACTCTCCACCCTGGCGCGGGCGGTTGGCGGCGGCAGCACCAGCGCGGTATCCAGCACCGGTCGCGCGGGGCTTGGTGCGGTCGGCAATAGCCATGCCCCGCCCCCCAACAACAGCAGCGACACGGCGAGCGCGCCTTGCAGAGCGCGATTAAACCGCAGACTGCGGCGAAGTTTTCCCAGCAACAATTCGCTATCCAGGCGAGCATTGGCCGTTTCCAACACCCCTCTCAATTTCTCGTTTTTGTGCGCCTCGCGCTGCAGCACCGATTCTTCCAGCGCAATAATCTCGGCCTGCATGGCGGCGTTCTCTTCCGCCGCCCCGCGCGCGGCACGTTCGGACGCGGCGCGTTGCGCGTTCATAACAAACAATCTTCGCGCGGCTTCCAGACGTTTCTGCGCTTCTGCTTCTGCGGCCTGCTCCGCCTCCTCGTGCGCCTGCTCCATCTCGGCGATGCGCGCCGCGATGAGCGCATTCTTTTGCGCCAATTCCGCCTCATGGCGCGCCTGCACGGCACGTTCTCGCGCGAGCAACTCAAGCTCTGCCGCCGCCGCATCCGCATTGCGCTGTTGCAGTTCGGTCAGCGCCTGCGCTTCCTGTTCCTTGCGTAAAGCGGATTGCGCGGCGGCCTCCGCCGCTTCGATACACCGGCGCGCCGCCACCACCTCGCGCGCATCGGCACGCAACGCCTCTTCCTCCGCACGGATCGCCTGTTTCCTGGTTTCGGTTTTCAATTTCGCCATATTCAGCGCGCGCACGGCCTGTTCCTCCCCGGCACGATTCGATTCGAGCAATGCCTCATCCTGCGCCTGTTGTGCCGCCGCAATTTCCTTTGCCCGCACTTCCTGCTCCAGACACTGGTTATTGGTCTCAATCGCCAGCAACTCGGCATCCATGCGCGAGGTGATTGCCTCGATCGCCGCCTGCTCGGTTGCCGCACGCTCAAGCGCGACGCGCCCGGTCTCGGCTTCCAAAGTCGCGCGCTGCCGCGCCGCTGCCGCGGCCTGCTCCTCGGAGGCGATCCGCTGCTGTACGGCACGCTGTTCTGCCAACTCGGCATCCAACTTGTCCTGTTGTGCCCGGCAGGCGCCCAGGGCCAGCCGGACCGAATCTTCGGAGGCAGCCAGCTGGCCATTGATGGCATCCAGTTTTTGTTGCAACAACCGCGCTTCCTGTTTGTCGTTCGCCGCCTGCTGTTGCGCCGCCAAATAGAGTTGTTGTTCGGATTCGGCCTGTTGCCGCGCCAACTCGGCGGCGCGCTCCGCCATTTCGCGCTGCCGCATCGCGCCGGTGATCGCTTCCTGTTCGGCGGCAAGTTGTTGCTCGACCGCGCGTGCCGCAAACATTTCAGCTTCCGCCCGCTGTTGCGCGCGACTCACCAGCTCCCGCTGCGCCTGCGCGCGCGTTGCGGCCGCCTGCCTCGCCTGTTGTTCGGCCACCATCAATCCGCGCGCATCCTCCTCTGCCTGGCGCAGCAAACGGTTGGCCTCTTCACGTTCCTGCTGCGCCTGTTTTTCGGTGCGGGCGCGTTGTGCAAGCAATTCCATCGCCTCCTGTTCGGTCTGCAATTTAAGTTCTGCCGCTTGGCGTATTTCCTGTTCTTTCGCCAACGCCTCGGTGGCAACTTCGGTCGCGCGACATTCCGCCGCGTTGCGCGCGGTCGTTTCTTCCTTTATCTCCGTTTCGACTTGTGCGCGCTGTTCGATTTGCCGGGCCAGCGCGCGCTCTTCCTCTGCACGCGCGGCGGCGGCGCGTTCGGCCTCCTGCTCGGCCGCAACTCGTCCCTGCATTTCAGCCAGCGCGAGCGCCTCACTGCGCTCGCGCGCGACCAGCGCCTCCTGTGCCGAACGCTCGGCAGCCAACTTTGCGTTGACCTGCGCAATCACCTCTTTTTCCTTCTTCAGCTTGTCTTCGGCGACCCGGATGAGCAGCGCTTCGCTGTTTTCCTGCTCCCGCGTTGCCAGCGCCGCCTCATGCTCCGCTTCGGCACGACGGCGATGCGCTTCGTGCAAAGCCTTCTCGGCGGCAATACGCTGTGCCAACTCCTCCCGCGCCGAATCCTCGGCTTCCCGCCGCAGGCGGATGGCTTCATTCAGTTGCACCTCTGCCGCCCGCTTCTGTTGCGCGGCCCGCGCCAATGCGCTTTCCTGCTCCAATCTGGCGCGCGCTTCTTCGACCAGCATTGTCTCGGCGCGGGTGCGCGCTTCTATCCGCCCCGCGATTTCGCTTTCACGTTGCGCCTTTTCATGCGCAATCGCGCGCGCATGGGCTTCGGCACGCGAGCGTACCTGCGCCGCCAGTTGCGCATCGATTTCCGCCTCGACCCGGCCGCGCGATTCCCGAATCGCCGCCGATTCGGCCAGACTTTCGTCGTCGTTGGAAGAAACCAGACGTATCTTATTGGGAGTGGACATGCTTCACCTCGTTATGCGCGAATGCCCAAGACGGGCACGAGGCTAAATTAACAGTCGCAGTGGACGGGCATGCGTCGAATAGATGGGGAAAAGCGGCTCATTTCGCGGGTCAGGCCGGCTACGCCGCACCATGCCGGTACCACGCCACTCAGATAAACCGCGCTTGGGTACAAGTCATCTGTTCGTGGCGGGCGCCCCCTCCCGCACCGCCGGCTACGCCGCACCGTGTCGGGGTCGCTACTCAGATCAACCGCGCTTGGGTACAAGTCATCTGTTCGTGGCGGGCGACCCCTCCCGCACCGCCGGCTACGCCGCACCGTGTCGGGGTCGCTACTCCCACTCAATCGTCGCGGGAGGCTTGCCGGAGATGTCGTACACCACGCGGTTGATGCCGCGCACTTCGTTGATGATACGGTTGGAAACTTTGCCCAGCAAATCGTAAGGCAAGTGCGCCCAATGCGCGGTCATGAAGTCCTGTGTCTGCACCGCGCGCAAGCTGACCACCCATTCATAGGTGCGGCCGTCGCCCATCACGCCGACCGATTTCACCGGTAGGAACACGGTAAAAGCTTGTGAGGTCAGCTCGTACCAGGTCTTGCCGCTGGAATCTTTCGTATTGTTCAGCTCTTCGATGAAAATCGCATCGGCGCGGCGCAGCAGTTCGGCGTATTCGCGCTTCACTTCGCCGAGGATGCGCACACCGAGACCGGGGCCGGGGAAAGGATGGCGGTACACCATTTCCGGCGGCAACCCGAGCGCCACGCCAAGTTCGCGCACTTCGTCCTTGAATAGTTCACGCAATGGTTCCAGCAGCTTGAGGTGCATCGATTCCGGCAGACCGCCGACGTTGTGGTGCGACTTGATGGTGTGCGCTTTTTTGGTTTTCGCGCTGGCGGATTCGATCACGTCCGGATAGATGGTGCCCTGCGCCAGCCATTTTGCCTGTTTGAGTTTGGCCGATTCGCGCTGGAACACCTCGACGAATTCGCGCCCGATGATTTTTCTCTTCTGCTCCGGATCGGTCACGCCGTTCAGGTGTTTCATGAACTCGCCGCTGGCATCGACATGAATCACTTTCATATTCAGATTGTTGCCGAAGGTTTCCATCACCTGTTCGCCCTCGTGCAGACGCAGCAAACCGTTGTCCACGAACACGCAAGTCAATTGGTCGCCGATGGCGCGATGAATCAAGGCCGCCGCAACGGAAGAGTCCACGCCGCCGGACAGGCCAAGGATTACCTCCTCGTTGCCGACCTGCGCCTTGATCTTTGCCACCGCTTCGCCGATATAGTCGGGCATGTTCCAGTCCTGGCCGCAGCCGCAGATGTCGTGCACGAAGCGGGCAAGAATCGCTTTGCCTTTCGGGGTATGGGTGACTTCGGGGTGGAATTGCACCGCGTAGTAGCGGCGCGATTCATCCGCCATCGCCGCAATCGGGGTCGACGCGTTGGAAGCGATCACCTTGAATCCGGCAGGCAGTTCTGCCACCTTGTCGCCGTGGCTCATCCATACGTCAAGCAGACCGTGTCCCTGCGCATTGTTCTTGTCCTGGATGCCGTCGAACAATGTCGAATGGCCATGCGCGCGGATCTCGGCATAGCCGAACTCGCGCACGCGGCCGGACTCGACCTTGCCGCCGAGCTGCGCCGCCATGGTCTGCATGCCGTAGCAGATACCCAGTACCGGCACGCCAAGATCGAACACCGCATGCGGCGCTTGCGGCGTCTCCTCCTGATACACCGAGTTGGGCCCGCCGGAAAGGATGATGCCAGCCGGATTGAACGCGCGAATATCCGCTTCACTTATGTCACATGGATGGAGTTCGCAATACACATGTGCCTCGCGCACACGGCGTGCGATCAGCTGGGTGTATTGGGAACCGAAGTCGAGGATGAGGATTTTTTTGTGCATGATTTAAAGCCTGGGAAGGGAGAGGGGAGAAGGGATCGCGCCCGCTGCGCTAAAGGGAAGATGCGGCGGTTTTACCCATACCTCTCCCCCCCTTTCCCCTTCCCGGTTAGTCGATATGGTAGTTGGGCGCTTCCTTGGTGATCTGCACGTCATGCACGTGCGATTCGCGGATGCCGGCCGAGGTGATCTGCACGAATTCGGCCTTGGCGTGCACCGTGGCAATATCGGGACAACCGAGGTAGCCCATGCTGGAACGCAGACCACCCATCAGCTGGTGGATCACCGCCAGCGCGCTGCCTTTGTAGGGCACGCGGCCTTCCACGCCTTCCGGCACCAGCTTGTCCTGGTTGGCTTCGTTATCCTGAAAATAACGGTCGCTGGAACCCTGCTGCATCGCGCCCAAGCTGCCCATGCCGCGGTAGGATTTGTAGGAGCGCCCCTGAAACAGCTCGATCTCGCCCGGCGCTTCCTCGGTGCCGGCAAACAAACCGCCCAGCATGACCGCATGCGCCCCGGCCGCGATCGATTTGGCAATATCGCCGGAGAAACGCACGCCGCCATCGGCAATCAGCGGCACACCGCTGTCGGCCAGCGCCTCCGCCACATTCTGGATCGCGGTGATCTGCGGCACGCCGACCCCGGCCACAATGCGCGTGGTGCAAATCGAGCCGGGGCCGATCCCCACCTTGACCCCGTCCGCGCCATGCTCAACCAGCGCTTTGGCGGCGGCGGCAGTGGCGATGTTGCCGCCGATCACGTCGATCTGCGGAAAATTCTGCTTGACCCATTGCACCCGGCTCAACACCCCGCGCGAATGGCCGTGCGCGGTATCCACCACAATCACATCCACTCCGGCTTCCGCCAACAGGGTAATCCGGTCTTCGGTGCCTTCACCCACACCCACCGCGGCGCCGACGCGCAGACGGCCCTGGCTATCCTTGCAAGCGTTCGGGTGTTCGGTTGATTTAAGAATATCCTTCACCGTCATCAGGCCGCGCAACTCGAAGGCATCGTTGATCACCAGCACGCGCTCGATGCGGTGCTTGTGCATCAGCGCGCGCGCCTCATCCAGACCGGCATTTTCCTTGACCGTGATCAGACGCTCGCGCGGGGTCATGATGTTGCCGATCGACTGGTCGAGATTGGATTCGAAGCGCAGGTCGCGATTGGTCACGATGCCGACAACCTGTTTGCCCTGCAACACCGGCAGGCCGGAAATCTTGTGCTGGCGGGTTAGATTGAGCACGTCGCGCACCGTCATGTCGGAGCGCACGCAGATCGGATCCTTGACCACACCGCTCTCGAAACGCTTGACCTTGGCAACCTGCGCCGCCTGCTCTTTCGCCGTCATGTTCTTGTGCACCATGCCAATGCCGCCTTCCTGCGCCAGCGCAATCGCCAGGCGCGCTTCGGTCACGGTATCCATCGCGGCCGACAGCAGCGGAATATTCAACTCGATGTTGCGGGAGACACGGGTGCGCAGACTGACGTCGCGCGGCAGAACATCGGACTGGGCCGGCAACAACAAAACATCGTCGAAAGTAAGAGCGGTTTGGGTAATACGCATGGAAATCCCTTCGGCAAAACGCGGATTATAGCAAAATTGGGCTGCGTTCCCGCAGCGTCAAACCCCTATTGATGCTTTTGCGCCATCACGTACATGACATGCTCAAAAAACAGTTCGCACCAGTCCATCTCGCTGATGCGCAAGGCGTTGAGCAGTTTGTTCACCTGCGGCAAAGGCCACCCCGGATCAAAATTGACCAGCATCTCCAGCGGGTAATGCTTCAGTAATTTTTCCAGCTTGGTGCCGCGCTGTTCGATTCTCTCCAGCATGATCGCCAAATCGCGATCCGTCGCCGCATCTGCCGTCATGTCGCCGTAATGTTTTGGGTTCTCCCGTGTGTGGCGGATAAACCGGCTCAACAGGTAAAAAAACTCGCCCTCGTTGTCCTGCGAGACTTCATCCCCCAACACAAAGGGGAAAGGCGCCAGTTCGAGCCAGTAATAATTGAGCTTTGGATTACGCCACTTGCACACTCCAACGTTTCCCTTGCGTTGCTGGGCGCGGGCAATGCAATCATCGATGATCAAACGGTCGGATGCGCGATCCACCAGCTCGGGGTCTTTCAGCACGATCGGTTTGACCAGGAAGAAATCGGGAAAGTCATCGAACAGCTTGCCCGTGGTCAGATGGGAGCGGTAATACGCGCGAAACAACCTGAGCACAAGATTCTGGTTGCTTTCCACCGGCAAGAAATCTTGCAGGCTCTGGCCCTTCAGCTTTTTGTGCGGCATGCGCCCCCCCGGTCTGAATTCAGAATTTCATTCGCGCTTATTATTACCCGCAAGGCAAAGCGCGCGAATCCGCCCGCAATGATAAATTGACGCGCGGCAAAAGAATAGGTAGCTTCAACACAAAATTTTATGGAGGCTTGGCATGAAAACTCTATTCGCACTCTCCCTGCTGACGATTTTCGCCTTGAACGCCCGCGCGGAACTCAATAAATGGGTCGATGAAAATGGCGTGGTGCATTATTCGGATACCCGGCCGGCCGGTATCAATGCCGACACGGTGCGCAACGTCACCAGCAAGGATACGGCCGCCGCGCCTGCCCAGGACGCGCCCAAGAACTACGTCGAACGCGAGGCGGAACTGAAACAAGCCCTCCAGGAAAAACAGGCGGCCAACGACAAGCTGGCGAAGGAAAAAGCGATACAGGAAGAGCGGCAGCGCAATTGCATCAACGCGCAGGAAAGTTTGCGCACCCTGGAAAGCGGAACACGCCTCTCCGCCTACGATGCCAACGGCGAAAGATACTATCTGGATGACGCGGCGCGGGAGCAGCGTCTGCGCGATGCGCGCGAGGCCATACAGGTGAATTGCGATTAGGTTAAAAGCCGCAGTTGGCCACGGACTGACACCTATAAACACCGATAAAAACACGCGGGATACTGGTTGGCACTTTACTCAAAGGGTGATGGCGCGCCCTAACGTATTCGTTGTTCATTTGTGAACATCCGTGTTCATCCGTGGCCCAACTTCTTTAAGATTAAGCAATAGTCTCTGCCTGGTTGTGATTGTCGCTCAAGCGCATCGCCTCTTCGATATCCACCGACACGATCTTTGACACCCCGCGTTCCTGCATGGTGACGCCGATCAGCTGGTGCGCCATCTCCATCGTGATCTTGTTGTGGCTGATATAGATGAACTGGGTCTTCTCCGCCATCTTCTGGATCAGCTTGCACAGCCGCTCGGTGTTGGTGTC
>CAYTZF010000221.1:0-7285 GCA_964442265.1 uncultured Sideroxydans sp. | reverse complement strand
ATCCAGTCAATAAAATAGCCCGTGCAACGCACGGACAAAACCAACTGCATGTTTGATGAAACCGCTGGATACCGGCCTGCGACGGTATGACGGCTAATTAAACGTCATGGGTTTGTTGTCGTTCAGGTTGAGCCAGCCTTTGACGATGCGATAGATGATCCAGAAGAAGTTGGCGAACAGGATGGCGAAACCGATCAGCATGAAGGCGGTGGCAATGCCGATCACGGCCCACAGCAATCCGAACCAGAAGGTGCGGATCTGCCAGCGGAAATGGCTTTCCAGCCAGGTGCCCGAGACGTCTTCCAGTTTTACATAGTTGATGATGATGCCGACGATGGCCGTCAGGCCGGCGAAGTAAGACAGCGCGTACAGGACATAAACGATTTGTGTCAGGTTCTTCAGCGAGCGGTTTTTTTCTTCATTCAATTCCACGATCACTTGGCTCATTTTCCCTCCTTGTTCCATGAATCGCGCAGCGTCACGGTGCGGTTGAACACCGGCTTCCCCCCCGGCTGGTGGTCGCGGCGGTCGGTGACAAAATAGCCGAGGCGCTCAAACTGATAATGGGTTTCCGGCGCGGCGTCTTTGACGGCACTTTCCACCCAGCCCTGCACCACTTCCAGCGAATGCGGGTTGAGGAATTCGAGGAAGTCCCGGTCTTTGTCACCGTCAGGTTCCGGCACGGTGAACAAACGGTCGTACAAACGAATCTCGGCGGGAAGCGCGTGCTCGCGCGACAGGAAGTGGATCACGCCTTTGACTTTGCGGCCTTCCGGGTTCTTGCCCAGCGTGTCGTGGTCAATGCTGCATTTGAGTTCGATGACGCGGCCGGTCGCATCCTTCAACGTTTCGTCGCAGCGCATCACATAGCTGTGGCGCAGGCGGATCTCGCCGCCGAGGGTGAGGCGCTTCCATCCCGGTGGCGGCACTTCGGCGAAGTCGTCGGCTTCGATGAATAGTTCCTTGCTGAACGGCACCATGCGCTTGCCCAACTCGGGCACGTTGGGATGGAAGTCCGCTTCGCGTGTTTGCGCGCCGTCGGCATTGGTGATGGTGACCTTGAGCGGACGGATGATCGCCATCACGCGCGGCGCGCGCAATTCCAGGTCTTCGCGGACCGCAGATTCCATGATCGCCATGTCCACGCTGTTCTCGCTCTTGGACACGCCGATGCGTTTGGCGAATTCACGGATGCCTTCGGGGGTGTAACCGCGGCGGCGCATGCCTTGAATCGTGGGCATGCGCGGGTCGTCCCAGCCGCTCACCTTCTTCTCGTTCACCAGTTGCAGCAGCTTGCGCTTGCTGGTGATGGTGTAGTGCAGTTCCAGGCGCGAGAACTCGTACTGGCGCGGGTGGCAGGGCAAGCTCACGTTGTCCAGCACCCAGTCATACAGCGGGCGATGGTCCTCGAATTCCAGCGTGCAGAGGGAATGGGTGATGCCTTCCAGCGCGTCGGAGATGCAGTGGGTGTAGTCGTACATCGGGTAGATGCACCACTTGTCGCCGGTGCGGATGTGGTGGGCGCGCTTGATGCGGTAGATGACCGGGTCGCGCAGGTTGATGTTGGGCGAGGCCATGTCGATCTTCGCGCGCAGCACCATCGCGCCATCGGCGAATTCGCCGTTCTTCATGCGCGTGAACAGGTCGAGGTTTTCAGCCGCGGAACGGTTGCGGTTGGGGCTGTTCTTGCCGGGCTGGGTCAGCGAGCCGCGATATTCGCGCATCTGCTCCGGGGTGAGGTCGTCCACATAGGCCAGCCCCTTGTTGATCAGTTCGACCGCAAAGTTGTACAGTGCATCGAAATAATCCGAAGCCCAGTGCACCCCGCCGCTCCACTGGAAACCCAGCCAGCGCACGTCGTCCTGGATGGACTGCGCGTATTCCTCGCTCTCCTTCTCCGGATTGGTGTCGTCGAAGCGCAGATTGCACTTGCCGTTGTAGTCGCGTGCCAAACCAAAGTTGAGGCAGATGGATTTGGCGTGGCCGACATGCAGGTAGCCGTTTGGTTCGGGCGGGAAGCGGGTGACGATGTTTGTATGCTTGCCGCTGGCCAGATCGGAATCGATGATGCTGCGGATGAAATTGGAGACGGCTGGGCTACTGCTCATGGCGCTGGGGTGGACTCGGGTTGAACAAGATGCCCGATTCTACCCGAAACCGGTGCGACTTCGAAAAACCGCGCTGCGCGGGACGTTAGAGCCGGGGCGGCGGAAAGGGGGTATGAGAAGGCCGCTTCTTTGGTAGAATCGCGGGCGATTGGCGCAAGCCGCCGCTCCCGAAATCAACCACAAAAATAAAGCCAAAATGGAAATGTTGAAAAAAATCGTATCTGCTGTCGCGCTGTTTTTGCTGCTGTCGTTCAGCCTGAACGGGATGGCGGACGAGATTCAGGACGCGAACAAGCTGTTCAAGCAGGGCCGGCTTGACCAGGCCTTGAGCAAGGTTGACGCCTATCTGGCGAACAAGCCGAAAGACGCGCAGGCGCGTTTTCTGCAGGGGCTGATCATCAACGAGCAGGGCAAGCCGATGGAGGCGATCAGCATCTTCACCGCGCTGACCAATGATTATCCCGAGCTGCCGGAACCGTACAATAATCTGGCGGTGCTGTATGCCGGGCAGGGGCAGTATGAGAAAGCCAAGGTCGCCCTGGAAATGGCGATCCGCACCCATCCCAGCTATGCCACCGCGCACGAGAATCTGGGCGACATCTACGCCAAAATGGCCAGCCAGGCCTATGACCGCGCGCTGCAACTGGACAAAAGCAACACCGGCACCCAGACCAAACTGGCGCTGATTCGCGACCTGTTCGACCAGGGGGCGCGTGCTGCCAAAACACCCGGCGTGGTGTTGGCGGAAGCGGCTCCCCCGGCAGCGGCGCAACCTGCGGCGACAGCCGTGCTGCCACCCGCCCCGGTCGCCGCCGAATCCACGGTGGTTGCCGCCGCGCCGGTCGTGCAGGCGGTACCGGTTGCGCCGATGCCGGCATCCGTTGTCCCGGCCGCGAATGAGCCGGTTGCTCAGCCCGCCAGGGAAGTGGCCGCACCCGCCAAGGTCAACCCCGCTCCTGACACCAAAGCTGAGATCGCCCGGGCAACGCGAGACTGGGCCAAGGCGTGGTCGGACAAAAACGTCAAACAATACCTGGCTTTTTATGCCGACGATTTCAAAACTCCCGACGGGCAAGCGCGTGGCGCGTGGGAAGCGTTGCGCAAAGAGCGCCTGACCCGGCCCAGGTGGATTCGCGTCGGCATCGGCAATTTGAAGGTGACGCCGGTTGACGCGCAGCACGCGCTGGCGACATTTACCCAAAACTACCGCGCCAGCCATTACAGGAGCACCGACCGCAAGACCCTGCAGTGGGTCAAGCGCGACGGGCGCTGGCAAATCGCCGAAGAGCGCAGCGGAAAATAAGACATGCGCTTCCTGCTTGCATTGTTCGTATTGCTGGCCATGAATGCCGTGGCCGAGACGGATTCGCGCGAAGTGGAGAAATCGCTGGCGCGCAGTCTGCAGGCAGTCGGGGATAATCGTCTTGATGTCGCGCTGAACGAGGTCGATTCTCTGCTTGAACGCAATCCGGATTTCAAGCTGGCGCAACTGGTCAGGGGCGACCTGCTGCTGGCGCGGTCGCAGCCGTTGCGCGATTTCGGCAATGTGCCGGGCGCGTCGCGCGAGTCGCTGCAAGACTTGCGCGAAGAGGCGCAGGTGCGCCTGCAACGCGCGCAGCAGCAGCAACCGGTCGCGGTGCCGCGTTATCTGTGGCAGCTGGATGCGCGGCAACGCTACGCGGTGGTGGTGGATACCAGCAAGTCCACGCTCTATGTGTACGAGAACGTTGACGGCGAGCCGCGTTACGTTGCCGATTACTACATCAGCATGGGCAAAAAAGGGGCGGACAAGCTGGTCGAGGGTGACCAGAAAACGCCGCTCGGTGTGTACTTTGTGAATAGCTACATCCCGCGCCACAAGTTGGCCGATCTGTATGGCGCCGGCGCTTATCCGATCAGCTACCCCAACGAGTGGGATCGGCGGCAAGGGCGCAGCGGGCACGGTATCTGGCTGCACGGCACGCCGAGTAATACCTACAGCCGCGCGCCGCGCGCCAGCAACGGCTGTGTGGTGCTGGCCAATGACGATTTGCTCAGTCTGGGCAAAGACATCACGGTCGGCGCGACACCGGTCATCATCACCGATCAAATGGACTGGCTGCAGGATGGCGACCGCGCCGAGCGGGATGCGCTGTTGGCCGCGATCGAGCAATGGCGCAATGACTGGGAAAGCCGCAAAACCGAAATTTATTTGACCCATTACGCGCCCGACTTTGCTGCAGGCAAGGTTAAACGTGATGCGTTCTCCCTTCATAAACAGCGGGTCAACGCCGGCAAAACCTGGATCAAGGTCAAGCTCGATAACCTGAGCCTCTTCCCGTATCCGACCCGGCCCGATCTGGTTGTGGTCAACTTCGACCAGGATTACGCCAGCAACAATCTGGTCAATCGCATGCACAAGCGCCAGTACTGGCAAAAGCGCGAAGGCCGCTGGCAGATCGTCTATGAGGGGCCCGCATCATGAAAATTTTTTTGTCTTTCGTTCTGTCAATTTTGCTTGGCGCACTTTGTCTGCTGCCCGCGCACGCCGCTTCTTCAACCCATGGAAAAATGAAAATGGTCAAACTCCATACCAACCACGGCATCATCACGCTGCAACTTGACGCCGAGAAAGCACCCCTCACGGTGCAGAACTTTCTCGACTATGTGAACAGCGGCTTCTACAGCAACACGGTCTTTCACCGCGTGATCCCCAGCTTCATGATCCAGGGCGGCGGCTTCGAGCCCGGCATGAAACAGAAACCGACCAAGGCGCCGGTCAAGAACGAGGCTGCCAATGGTTTAAAGAACGGCAAGTACACCATCGCCATGGCGCGCACCGGCGACCCGCATTCCGCCACCGCGCAGTTCTTTATCAACACCAATGACAACGGCTTCCTCGACTATCCCGGCCAGGACGGTTGGGGCTACTGCGTGTTCGGCAAGGTGGTCGAGGGCATGGAAGTGGTTGACGCCATCGGCAAGGTGAGCACCGGCAACAGCGGCTTCCATCAGGACGTGCCGAAAGAAGACGTCATCATCACCAAAGCCGAAATCGTGGAATAACCAAAACGGCGCTGCGGCGCCGTTTTTATTCATGCCCCATTCGCTTCTCATCTCCGATTTGCACCTGAGTGACGAACACTCGCCCGCTGCGCGACTATTCCGGCACTTCGTGCGCGACACCGCGCCGCGCGCCGAGGCTCTCTATATTCTGGGCGACCTGTTCGAGTATTGGGCCGGCGACGATGATCTCGCCGATCCCTTTCATGCGGGAGTCGGCGATGCCCTGAGCCGGCTCGCGGCTCGCGGCACACGCATTTTTATCCTCCACGGCAACCGTGATTTTCTGATGGGCGAGAAGCTGGCCGCGGCGTGCGCCGCCTCGTTGTTGCCCGATCCCGTGCTGCTCGACCTGTACGGCATCCCCGCCTTGTTGACCCACGGCGACGCGCTGTGCACCGGCGACACCGCCTACCAGCAGTTTCGCGCCACGGTGCGCGGCGAACGCTGGCGCAAGGATTTTCTCGCGCAGCCGTTGCCCTCGCGCAAGGCGCAGATTGAGGAGATGCGCGCGCGGAGTGAACAATCGAAACGCGGCAAGCCAAGCGACATCATGGATGTATCCGGGGAAGCGGTGCATGCGCTGCTGCGCCGGCATCACTATCCGCTTCTGATCCACGGCCACACCCACCGCCCGGCAAAACATCTGCACCAAGTGGACGGGCTGACCTGCGAGCGCTGGGTGCTGGGCGACTGGGATGACGGTAGCGCCCGGATATTGCGCGCCGACGAGACGGGATTGCACTGGCAAACTGTGGCCGCGACCGATTGAGCCGGGCGCAAATTTCAACCCGCCCCGCGTTTCAGGCTAAAATGCCCGTCCTTTAAGACGCACAAATCATTATGACCGGCATCACCATCGCCTTATCCAAAGGCCGCATCTTCGAAGAGACTTTGCCGCTGCTCGCCGCAGCCGGTATTACGCCGCTGGAAGACCCGGAATCTTCGCGCAAACTGATTCTGCCGACCAACCGCGCCGACGTGCGGCTGATTATCGTGCGTGCTTCCGACGTGCCGACCTATGTGCAATACGGCGCGGCCGACCTGGGTGTGGCGGGCAAGGACGTGCTGAACGAGCACGGCGGCGAGGGCTTGTACCAGCCGCTCGATCTGAATATCGCCAAGTGCCGCATGATGGTTGCGGTGCCTGCCGGCTTTGATTACGCGTCGGCGGTGAAGCAGGGCGCGCGTCTGCGCGTGGCGACCAAATACGTGAAGACCGCGCGCGAACACTTCGCCGCCAAGGGCGTTTATGTCGATCTGATCAAGCTGTATGGCTCGATGGAACTGGCGCCGCTGGTCGGCCTGTCCGACGCCATCGTCGATCTGGTCAGCAGTGGTGCAACCCTGAAGGCGAACAATTTGGTGGCGGTGGAGGAGATCGTGCATATCTCGTCGCGTCTGGTAGTGAACCAGGCCTCGCTTAAACTCAAGCGGGATACGATACAACCCATGCTGGATGCGTTTGCCGGAGCAATCAAATGAACATCACCCGACTTTCGACACAACAAGCCGATTTCGATGTGCGCCTGAGCACACTGCTCGCCTTTGAGGAAACCGCCGACGAGAAGCTGGAGGCGACCGTCGCTTCCATCCTCGCTGACGTGAAGAAGCGCGGCGATGAAGCGGTGCTCGAATACACGCGCAAGTTCGACCGTTTGCCGCTGGCAAACGCCGCCGCGATGGAGTTGCCCCGGAGCGAATTGCAGGCCGCATTCGACGGTTTGCCCGGCGCGCAGAAGCTCGCGCTGGAACAGGCGGCGCAACGCGTGACGTCCTACCACCAGAAACAGGTGCAAGCCTCCTGGCACTACCTCGATGAAGACGGCACTCTGCTCGGCCAGCAGATCACCCCGCTCGATCGCGTCGGCCTGTATGTGCCCGGCGGCAAGGCGGCTTATCCTTCCTCCGTGCTGATGAATGCCTTGCCCGCCAAAGTGGCGGGTGTGGCCGAGCTGATCATGGTGGTGCCCACGCCCGACGGCGTGAAAAATCAACTGGTGCTGGCGGCCGCGCATCTGTCCGGCGTGGATCGCGTGTTCACCCTCGGCGGCGCACAGGCGGTGGCGGCATTGGCCTACGGCACGGGAACCATTCCCAAGGTGGACAAGATCGTCGGCCCCGGCAATGCCTAT
>CAYTZF010000220.1:0-2590 GCA_964442265.1 uncultured Sideroxydans sp. | reverse complement strand
CGGTGCTTACGAGCTGACGCAACAACCGGAAGTGCCGTATCGCGTGGTGATCAACGAGGCGGTGGAACTGGCCAAGACCTTCGGCGGCAGCGACGGGCACAAGTTCGTCAACGGTGTGCTGGACAAACTGGCGGCGCAGGTGCGCGCGGCTGAAGTGGGTGCGAAATAATAACCACAAAGACTTGCCCGCAGATTACGCAGATTTCACAGATTAAAAACCAGCGGCAAAGCGGATTCTGAAGATTTTAATCTGTGAAATCTGCGTAATCTGCGGGCAAAGGTTTTAAAAAAATCATGTCCGAATTCGATCTCATCCGTCGTTATTTCACCCGTCCCGCAGCGAGTGCGGCATTGGGCGTGGGCGACGATGCGGCATTGGTCGAGGTTGGTGCGGGCAAGGAGCTGGCAATCTCCAGCGACATGCTGGTGTGCGGCACGCACTTCCTGGCGGATGCCGACCCGTTCCTGCTCGGACACAAGACGCTGGCGGTGAATCTGTCCGATCTGGCGGCGATGGGTGCCGTGCCGCGCTGGGCGACACTGGCGATTGCGCTGCCCGATGCGGATGAAGACTGGCTGCAAAAGTTCAGTGCCGGTTTCTTCGCGCTGGCCGACGCACACGGTGTCGAACTCATTGGCGGCGACACCACGCGCGGGCCGCTCGCCCTGTGCGTCACCATCCTCGGCGAAGTGCCGCGCGGCCGCGCCTTGCGCCGTGACGGCGCGCGGGTTGGCGACGACATCTGGGTGTCGGGCACGCTGGGTCAGGCCGCGCTCGGACTGGCCTGTGAGCAAAGCCGCCACACGTTATACGATCAGGTGCGCGATGACTGCCTCAAGGCGCTGCATCAGCCGCAACCGCGTGTCGCGCTCGGCCTTGCTTTGCGCGGCATCGCCCGCAGCGCGATCGACATTTCCGACGGCCTCCTGGCCGATCTGGGACATCTCCTGCAACGCTCGGCAGCTGGTGCCGAGCTGGAGATCGAAACCTTGCCCATCGTCGGCACGGGGGTGGAACAAGAATTGGCGCAACAGTGCGCGCTGACCGGCGGCGACGATTACGAACTGTGCTTCACCGCGCCCGCGACCGCGCGCGACACATTGGCAGCGTTGGCCGATCAGCTCCCATTGGCACTCACGCGCATCGGGCAGATTCGCGCCGGGCACGGCTGTGTGGTGCGCGATGCCGCAGGCCGGGAAATGAAAATCGAAAAGGCAGGCTATGACCACTTTGCATGACGAACTGAAAGTGCAACCCAACTGGCATTTTGTGTTCAGCCATCCGGCGCACCTGCTGTCATTCGGCTTCGGCAGCGGGCTGGCGCGCAAGGCACCGGGCACCTTCGGCACGCTGGTGGCCTTCCCGTTTTACTGGTATCTGGCGCCGCGCCTGTCGGACATGCTGTTCATCCTGGTGCTGATCTGGGCGTTCGCCGTCGGCGTGCGGGTGTGCGACATCACCGGCAAGGCGCTCGGCGTGGCGGATTACGGCGGCATCGTGTGGGACGAGGTGGTCGCCTTCCTGCTGGTGCTGTTCTTCACCCCGAACGAACCGGCCTGGCAACTGCTGGCGTTCGCGCTGTTCCGTTTCTTCGACATCGTCAAGCCGCAGCCCATCCGCTATTTCGACAAAAACTGGCACGGCGGTCTCGGTGTGATGTTCGACGACCTGCTGGCAGCCGGCTACGCGCTGTTCTGCCTGGCCATCATTAAAACATTGCTGCCATGAAGTGGTGGTGGGCCGCATTCTGTTGCCTGGCGCTGAACGTTCAGGCAGAAATCTTTGATGCCAAAGTGATCGCGGTGATCGACGGCGACACTGTGCTGGTGCTGCGCGATCAGCAAAAGACCAAGGTGAGACTGGTCAATATCGACGCGCCGGAAAAACAACAGCCCTGGGGCAAACGCTCGCGCCGTGCCCTGTGCCAACTGGTGTGCAAGCGCGAAGTGCGGATCGAGACGCAGGCGGTCGATCAATATCAGCGCCTGCTGGCCACGCTGTATGTGGACGGCATCAACGTGAACCGGGAACAGGTGCGGCGCGGCATGGCGTGGGAATACTCGCACTATCATTCCAATAAAAAATACCTTGCGCTGCAACAGGAAGCGCAGCAGGCCAGACGCGGTCTGTGGATGGATGCCACTCCGCAGCCGCCCTGGGTTTGGCGGAAAGCACATCCATGGCAACCGAAACCGGTACCGGGTGCGCCATGAAAACGAGCCCGGCGAGTTTCTCCGCAGGCAAACTTTCTCCCCTTGCCGAGCGCCGTTTGGCGCGCATCCGCCAACTTTCTGCCATCGAATATCCCGCCGAGCTGCCGGTGGTGGCGCGGCGCGAGGAGTTGGCGCAGGCGATCGAAAAGCATCAAGTGCTGATCGTCTGCGGCGAGACCGGCTCCGGCAAGACCACGCAGCTGCCCAAGATTTGTCTCTCCCTCGGGCGCGGCGTGCATGGCGTCATCGGCCACACCCAGCCACGCCGGGTGGCGGCGCGCTCGGTGGCGGCGCGCATCGCGCAGGAACTGAAATCGGAACTGGGCGGACTGGTCGGCTACAAGGTGCGCTTCAACGACAAAGTGTCGCCCGATTC
>CAYTZF010000219.1:0-9693 GCA_964442265.1 uncultured Sideroxydans sp. | reverse complement strand
GAGGGCATGGCGATCGCCGCCTATGCGCTGGGCGTCAAGGATGGCTACAACTATATTCACGGCGAGATCTTCGAGGCCTATGAATGCATGGAGGCGGCCTGCGCCGAGGCGGAGCGCGCCGGTTTTCTGGGCAAGAACATTCTCGGCGCCGATTTTGAATTCCATTTGCACAATCATCTGGGTTATGGCGCCTATGTCTGCGGCGAGGAAACGGCTCTGCTTGAATCGATCGAAGGCAAGAAAGGCCAGCCGCGTTTCAAACCGCCGTTCCCGGCCAGCTTTGGCTTGTACGGCAAGCCGACCACCATCAACAACACCGAGACTTTTGCCAGCATTCCTTACATCATCCGCCAGGGGGGGCAGAAGTTCGCCGATATCGGCGTGCCGAACAGCGGCGGTATCAAGCTGTTCTCCGTGTCGGGCCATGTCAACAATCCGGGCAACTTCGAGGTGCCGATGGGCACCCCGTTCAGGAAGTTGCTGGAGATGGCCGGTGGCGTGCGTAGCGGGCACAAGCTGAAGGCGGTGATTCCGGGCGGATCGTCGATGCCGGTATTGCCGGGCGAAATCATGATGGACGTGAACATGGACTACGACTCGCTGCAAAAAGCGGGTTCCTATCTTGGCTCCGGCGCGGTGATCGTAATGGACGAAACCACCTGCATGGTGCGCGCGCTGGAGCGCCTGTCCTATTTTTATTACGAGGAATCCTGCGGCCAGTGCACGCCGTGCCGCGAGGGCACCGGCTGGCTGTATCGCATCATCCATCGCATCGAGCACGGCGAGGGCAGGCAGGAAGATCTCGACCTGCTGCTGGAGCTGTGCGACAACATCGCCGGGCGCACGATTTGCGCGCTGGGGGATGCGGCGGCGTGGCCGGTGCAGGGCATGCTCAAGCACTACCGCAAGGAATTCGAATACCACATCGAGCACAAACGTTGCCTGGTGTGAGGCTGAACAGGACAGGTGAGCAATGATCAACATCGAAATTGACGGCAAGCAGATTCAAACCGAAAACGGTTCGACCGTGATCGAGGCGGCGCATCTGGCCGGCATTCCCATTCCGCATTTCTGTTATCACAAGAAACTCTCCATTGCCGCCAACTGCCGCATGTGTCTGGTGCAGGTGGAGAAGGCGCCCAAGCCGCTGCCCGCCTGTGCCACGCCGGTGACCGAAGGGATGAAGGTGTTTACCCATTCCGAACTCGCAGTGAAGGCGCAAAAGGGTGTGATGGAATTTCTGCTGATCAATCACCCGCTGGATTGCCCGATCTGCGACCAGGGCGGCGAGTGCACATTGCAGGACCTTTCGGTCGGTTACGGTGGCGGTCATTCGCGCTATCACGAAGAAAAGCGCATGGTATTGGGCAAGGACATCGGCCCGCTGGTGTCGGCAGAAGAGATGAGTCGCTGCATCAACTGCACCCGCTGTGTGCGCTTCGGCCAGGAGATCGCCGGCCAGATGGAACTGGGGCAGGCTTTCCGCGGCGAACATGCCGAAATCATGTCGTTCGTGTCGGGCGCGGTCGAATCCGAACTCTCCGGCAACATGATCGATTTGTGCCCGGTCGGTGCGCTGACCAGCAAACCGTTCCGCTACAAGGCGCGCGGTTGGGAATTGTCGCGCCGCCGCTCGGTGAGCGCGCATGACAGCCTGGGCAGTAATCTTGCCGTGCAGACCAAGAATAACCAGGTGTTGCGCGTGTTGCCGATCGAAAACGAAGACATCAACGAATGCTGGCTGTCGGACAAGGATCGTTTCGCCTACACCGGGCTGAATTCCGACGAGCGCCTGACCAAACCAATGATCAAGCAGGACGGCAAATGGATGGAAGTGGAGTGGCCGATCGCGCTGGATTACGCCGCGAACGGGCTGCGCCAGATCTCGCGCGGCGCGGGCGCGGAGCAGGTCGGCGCGCTGGCGACGGCGAACTCAACCCTGGAAGAGCTGTATCTGTTGCAGAAACTGATGCGCGGTCTCGGTAGCAACAACGTGGATTTCCGCCTGCGCCAGAGCGATTTTTCCGCCGATGGCAAGATGCAGGGCGCGCCCTGGCTTGGTATGTCGATCGCCGATATCGGCAAGGCCGACCGCCTCCTCATCGTTGGCAGTTTCCTGCGCAAGGATCATCCGCTGCTGGCGGCGCGCATCCGCCGTGCGGCGAAAAACGGAGCACAGGTCAATCTCATCCATTCGACGGATGACGACCCGCTGATGCCGGTGGCAAACAAGATGATCGTCGCACCGAACGCGCTGGCCCAGGCCTTGACGCAAGTCGCGCAAGGATTGGCTGCGAAGCAGAGCGATGGCATCGCGGGCAGTCTGGCCGGCGGCGAGCGTGTCGTCATCCTGCTCGGCAACTTCGCCCAGCAGCATCCGCAGGCGGCGCAACTGCAAACCTTGGCGCAACAGATTGCCACGGCCTGCAACGGCAAGTTTGGCTTCATCGGTGAAGCGGCCAACAGCGTCGGCGGCTATCTGGCGCAGGCCACGCCCGGCGTCAAAGGCATGAACGCGGCGCAAATGCTGGCGCAACCGCGCAAGGCATATGTCCTGCTTAATGTGGAAGCGGAACTGGATTGCGCCGATCCGCAGCAGGCGCTGGCCGCGCTCGGCGGTGCAGACACGGTGATCGTGCTGTCCGCCTACAAACACAAGGCGCTGGAGTATGCCGACGTGCTGCTGCCGATTGCGCCGTTCACCGAAACTTCCGGCACTTTTGTCAGTAGCGAGGGGCGCGTGCAAACCTTCAAGGGGGCGGTCAAGCCGTTGGGCGAAGCCCGTCCGGCATGGAAAGTTTTTCGCGTGCTGGGCAATCTGCTGGAGCTGAACAGCTTCGATTACGAAACATCCGAAGCGGTGCGCGATGCTGCCCTGGGCGGCATTGATTCCACCACCCTGGGCAATGCCGTCGACGGTGTGGAAGTGGTTTCGCAATCTCCCGCCACCGGTTTGCAGCGCGTGGCCGATGTGCCGATCTATGCGACCGATGCCGTTGTGCGCCGCGCGCCGCCATTGCAGGCGACGGCGGATGCCGCAACGCCCAAGGCATGGATGAATCCGGCGGAAATGAACAAGCTCGGCATCGAGCCGGGTGCCGGGGTAAAAGTCAGCCAGGGTTCCGGCAGCGTCACGCTACAGGCCGCGGCTGATGACAAGTTGCCCCTGGGCGTGGTGCGCGTGGCGGCTGGCCATGCGGCAACTGCGGCATTGGGTGCAATGTTCGGAACGGTCACGGTGGAGCGCGCATGATGGAACTGCTGCAAACCCTGCAAACGGCGGGTCAGGATTTACTCGGGGCGGCATGGCTGCCGGTGTGGACCGCGATCAAGATCATGGTCGTCATCGCGCCGATCATGGGCGGTGTTGCCTATCTTACTTTGGCGGAGCGCAAGATCCTCGGCTTCATGCAGATTCGTCCCGGTCCCAATCGCGTCGGTTACTGGGGACTGTTACAGCCGGTGGCGGACGGTCTCAAGCTGCTGACCAAGGAAATCATCATCCCGGCCAATTCCAATAAATTCCTGTTTCTTGCCGCGCCGGTGCTGGCGCTGGTGCCGGCGCTGGCGGCGTGGGCGGTGATTCCGTTCGATGACGGTCTGATCCTGGCTGATGTCAACGCGGGCATGCTGTATCTGTTGGCGATGACTTCGCTCGGTGTGTACGGCATCATCATTGCCGGCTGGGCATCCAACTCGAAGTACGCATTCCTCGGCGCCCTGCGCTCGGCGGCGCAGATCGTGTCGTACGAACTGGCAATGGGCTTCGCCCTGGTGTGCGTGTTGCTGGCGGCGCAAAGCATGAATTTCGGCGACATCGTGCGCGGTCAGAGCAACGGTTACGGTCTGCTCGGCTGGTACTTCATTCCGCTATTCCCGATGTTCGTGGTGTACTTCCTGGCCGGTGTTGCCGAAACCAACCGCGCGCCGTTCGACCTCGCCGAGGGTGAATCGGAAATCGTGGCCGGTTTCCACGTGGAATATTCCGGCATGGGCTTCGCCCTGTTCTTCCTCGCCGAATACGCCAACATGATTCTGATTGCGGCGCTGACCTCGGTCATGTTCCTCGGCGGCTGGTTGCCGCCGCTGGATATCCAACCGCTCAACCAGATCCCCGGCCTGGTCTGGATGCTGGGCAAGATGGCTGCCATGCTGTTCATCTTCCTGTGGTTCCGCGCGACCTTCCCGCGCTATCGCTATGACCAGTTGATGCGCCTGGGGTGGAAGGTGTTTATCCCGCTGACGCTAATCTGGGTGGTGGTGATCGCGGCCTGGATGCAGACCCCGTATTGGCTGTGGTAAGCGGCGAGGAGAGAAAATGAAAAAACTGTTCAACTTCTTCAAGAGTTTTCTGCTGCTCGAATTGCTCAAGGGCATGTCGGTTACCGGGCGCTATTTTTTCGCGCGTCACATCACCGTGCAGTATCCGGAAGAGAAGACACCGCAGAGTTACCGCTTTCGCGGCCTGCACGCGCAGCGCCGCTACCCGAACGGGGAAGAGCGCTGCATCGCCTGCAAACTGTGCGAGGCGGTGTGCCCGGCGCTGGCGATCAAGATCGAAGTGGCGGAACGGGCCGACGGTTCGCGCCGCACTACCCAGTACGATATCGACCTGACCAAGTGCATCTTCTGCGGCTTCTGCGAAGAGTCCTGTCCGGTGGATGCCATCGTTGAAACGCGCATTTTTGAATATCACGGCGAGAATCGCGGCGACCTGTACTACACCAAGGAAAAGCTGCTGGCGATCGGCGACAAATATGAAGAACAGATCGCGCTGGATCGCGCCGCCGATGCCAAGTACCGGTAACTTGAGGAAGCACCATGAACTTTGAAACCGTTTTATTCTATCTGTTCTCCGCCGTGGTCGTGTTCGCCGCGCTGCGCGTGATCACGGCGCGCAACCCCTTGCATGCCGTGCTGTTTCTGGTGCTGGCTTTTGTCAGCAGTGCCGGTATCTGGCTGCTGCTGGAAGCGGAATTTCTCGCCATCACCCTGGTGCTGGTCTATGTGGGTGCGGTGATGGTGCTGTTCCTGTTCGTGGTGATGATGCTGGACATCAATCTCGAACAGTTGCGCAAGGGTTTCTGGCAATGGCTGCCGGCGGGTGCCTTGCTGGCCGCGCTGATCGTGGTGCAGATGGTGTGGGTGCTTGGAGACAAGGCAAGTTCTGCCGGCATGACCGCCGTCAAACACGCGGCCGATTACAGCAACACCAAGGAATTGGGGCGTCTGATCTACACCGATTACGTTTATCCGTTCGAGTTGGCGGCAGTGCTGCTGCTGGTGGCGATGGTGGCTGCGATCGCGCTGACCTTCCGCCGCCGGCGCGACTCGAAGTCGCAGAATATCAGCCAGCAGGTCAACGTCAAACGTGCCGACCGGGTGCGCCTGGTTTCCATGCCTTCGGCGCAACGGCCTTCCGGCGATGCGCCGGCAAGGGCGGCCAAGTGAATAAAAAGGGGAAGTCATGTTGAGTCTTGGTCTTTCGCATTATCTGGTGCTGGGGGCGATTCTGTTTGCCATCAGCGTGGTCGGCATCTTCCTCAACCGCAAGAATCTGATCGTGCTGCTGATGGCGATCGAGCTGATGCTGCTGGCGGTGAACACCAACTTCGTCGCGTTTTCGCATTACCTGAATGATGTGCACGGGCAGATTTTTGTCTTCTTCATCCTGACGGTCGCTGCGGCTGAAGCCGCCATCGGTCTGGCGATCCTGGTGGTGCTGTTCCGCAATCTGCGCACCATCAATGTGGATGATCTCGGTTCCCTGAAAGGTTGATGATGGATATGCAAAGTCTTTATCTGCTTGTTCCACTGGCGCCGCTGGCGGGCGCGGTTGCGGCCGGCCTGTTCGGCAAGTGGCTGGGACGCACCTGGTCGCACCGCATCACCATCGCGCTTGTGGCGGTTTCGTTCTTTGCCTCGCTGGCGATCTTCCGGGACGTGGCGGCGGGCAACCTGTTCAACGGGCCTGTCTACACCTGGCTCACCTCCGGTGCCACCAGTTTCCAGATCGGCTTCATGATCGACAAGTTAAGCGTGACCATGATGCTGGTGGTGACTTTTGTGTCGCTCATGGTGCACATCTACACCATCGGCTACATGCAGGATGACCCCGGCTACCAGCGTTTCTTCAGCTACATTTCGCTGTTCACCTTCTCCATGCTGATGCTGGTGATGGCCAACAATTTTCTGCAACTGTTCTTCGGCTGGGAAGCGGTCGGCCTGGTGTCTTATCTGCTGATCGGTTTCTGGTACACCAAAGAGACCGCGATCTACGCCAACCTCAAGGCGTTCCTGGTCAACCGCGTCGGCGACTTCGGTTTTGTGCTCGGTATCGCGCTGGTGCTGATGGTGTTTGGCACACTCGATTACCAGTCGGTGTTCAATAATGTGCAGAACTATGCGAATGACATCGCGCCGATTCCGGGCGTGACGTGGAACCTGATCAGCGCCATCTGTATCCTGCTGTTTATTGGCGCGATGGCCAAATCGGCACAATTTCCGCTGCATGTATGGTTGCCCGATTCGATGGAAGGTCCGACCCCGATCTCGGCATTGATCCACGCGGCGACCATGGTCACCGCCGGCATCTTCATGGTGGCGCGCATGTCGCCGCTGTTCGAGCTGTCCGACACCGCACTGTCATTCATCCTTGTAATTGGCGGGATTACCGCGCTGTTTATGGGCTTTCTCGGCATCGTGCAAAACGACATCAAGCGCGTGGTCGCCTATTCCACCCTGTCGCAACTGGGTTATATGACGGTGGCGCTGGGCGCCTCGATGTACACCGGCGCCATTTTCCATCTGATGACGCACGCCTTCTTCAAGGCGCTGCTGTTCTTGGCGGCGGGCAGTGTCATCATCGCCATGCACCACGACCAGGACATCCGCAACATGGGCGGCCTGAAGAAATACATGCCGATTACCTGGATTACCTCGCTGATCGGTTCGCTCGCGCTGATCGGCACGCCGTTCTTCTCCGGTTTTTATTCCAAGGACAGCATCATAGAGGCTGTCCAGCTGGCAAATATTGCGGGCTCCGGTTTTGCCTATTTTGCGGTGGTGGCGGGCGTGTTTGTTACTGCGGTCTATACTTTCCGCATGTACTTTCTGGTGTTCCACGGCGAGGAGCGCTTCGGCAAGGCGCAACAAGGTCACGACGCGCATGGACACGATGAACATCACGGTCTGGCGCCGGGACAGAAACCACGCGAAACGTCATGGGTGATCACCCTGCCGCTGATCATGCTGGCGATCCCGTCTGTGGTGATTGGTTTCTTTACCATTGGCCCGATGCTGCACGGGGGCTACTTCGGTGATGCGATTTTCATCTCCGACGATCATCCCGCGATGCACGAGATGTACGAACACTTCGAGGGGCCGGTCGGCATGGTGTTGCATGCGCTGGGCACGTTGCCGCTGTGGCTGGCCGTGGCCGGTGTGCTGGTTGCCTGGTTCTGCTACATGAAGCGCCCGGATCTTCCGGCAAAAGTGCAAAAGATGTTTGCGCCGCTCTACACCTTGCTTGACCAGAAATATTACTTCGACCGTTTTAACGACTGGTTCTTTGCCGGAGGTGTGCGCGCGGCAAGCCGCAACCTGTGGAAATTCGGCGACGTGAAAATCATCGACGGCTTTTTCGTCAACGGTTCGGCAAAAGTGGTGGGATTGTTCTCCGGCGTGCTGCGCGGATTCCAGACCGGTTACGTCTATCACTACGCTTTCTGGATGATCCTCGGTGTGTCGCTGCTGTTGACGGTGCGCACCTGGTTTATATAGCGATATGGCGGGCACGGGCCTGAAATAATGAAGGTGTCGGGTTGAAACCCGACCTACAACGAAGGAAGAAGCATGATTTTCGGATACCCATTGTTAAGCGTTGTCATTTGGCTGCCCATCGTGTTTGGCGGATTGGTGCTGGCGACGGGAAACGACCGCAATGCCCCGCTGGCACGCTTGATCGCCCTGCTCGGGGCGTTGCTCGGCTTATTGGTGGCATTGCCGCTCTATACCGGCTTTGACCGCATGACCAGCGCCATGCAATTCGTCGAGTTGAAGCCGTGGATCACCATGTTCAACATCCACTACCACCTCGGCGTGGACGGCATTTCGTTGCTGCTCGTCTTGCTCAACTGTTTCTTCACCCTGATCGTGGTGATCGCCGGCTGGCAAGTGATCGAGAAACGCGTGGCGCAATACATGGCCAGCTTCCTCATCATGTCCGGCCTGATCAACGGCGTGTTCGCCTCGCTCGATGCGGTGCTGTTCTACGTGTTCTGGGAAGCCATGCTGATCCCGATGTTCATCATCATCGGCGTGTGGGGCGGTCCCAATCGCGTGTATGCGGCGCTCAAGTTCTTCCTTTACACACTGCTTGGCTCCTTGCTGATGCTGGTGGCGCTGCTCTATCTTTATTTCAAATCGGGCAGCTTCAGTATTCTGGATTACTATCAGTTGCCGCTGCCGATGAACGCGCAAATCCTGATCTTCATCGCCTTCTTCATGGCCTTCGCGGTCAAGGTGCCGATGTTTCCGGTGCACACCTGGCTGCCGGACGCGCACGTCGAAGCACCGACCGGCGGCTCGGTCATCCTGGCGGCGATCATGCTGAAGGTCGGCGCCTACGGCTTCATCCGTTTTGCGATGCCGATTGCGCCCGATGCCAGCCATGAGTTGTCCGGGGTGATGATCGCGCTGTCGCTGATTGCGGTGGTGTATATCGGTCTGGTCGCCCTGACCCAGGCGGACATGAAAAAACTGGTGGCTTATTCCTCCATTTCGCACATGGGTTTCGTCACCCTCGGCCTCTTCCTGTTCAATGCCTATGGCATGGAAGGGGCGCTGTTGCAGATGATCTCGCACGGTTTTGTGGCGGGTGCCCTGTTCCTCTGTATCGGCGTATTGTATGACCGCGTTCATTCGCGCCAGATCGTCGACTACGGCGGCGTCGCCAACACCATGCCGGTGTTCGCCGCCTTCTTCATGCTGTTTGCCATGGCCAACAGCGGCCTGCCCGGCACCAGCGGTTTCGTCGGTGAATTCATGGTCATCCTGGGCGCGGTCAAGGTCAATTTCTGGTACGCCTTTGCAGCCGCGACGACGATGGTGTTTGGCGCCGCCTACACGCTGTGGATGTATAAGCGGGTAATCTTTGGCCCGGTTGCCAACGATCATGTCAAGCATTTGCACGACATAGGCGGGCGCGAAAAACTGGTGATGCTGTCGCTCGCCGTCGCGGTGCTGCTGGTGGGCCTGTATCCCCTCCCGCTTTCCGAGATACTGCATGCTTCGGTGAATGACCTGCTGGTGCATCTGGCACGCTCCAAAATCTAAGAGGACGTTATGAGCTACATCGCAACCCTGCTGCCTGCCTACGCCGAGATCTTTTTGCTGTGCATGATCGGCGTGATCCTGATCGCCGACCAGTTTGTGGCCGGGCAAAACCGCACCGTCACTTATTTTCTGACCCAACTGACCCTGCTCGGCTGTTCGCTGATTACGGTGAGCACACATGTGGACAGCATCGCGCATCTGTTCAACGGCATGTTTGTGGACGACCTGATGTCCGATGTGCTCAAACTGCTGACCTATCTGGCGGTCTCCATGATGCTGGTGTATTCGCGCAGTTACCTGATCGTGCGCGGCCTGTTCACCGGCGAGTTTCTCGGCCTGACCCTGCTCTCCATGCTG
>CAYTZF010000218.1:0-3894 GCA_964442265.1 uncultured Sideroxydans sp. | reverse complement strand
CAATTGCAGGGGATGAATTTTGCCGCGCATTTTTCCGGTGCGGCAGCGGAGCCGGTGATGCGCTTGCAGGATTTCGTCGCGACATATCGCGCCCGCTGCGCGCTGCTACTGGAGATCAAGCGCTATCCCGGCGAGCCGGAGATGCAGCAGCAGGCCAAGGCGCGCCAGACCCTGCAAGCGGCCGGGGAGGGATCGGCACGGATGCTGGCTTCCTCGTTCGATCCCGACTCTTTGTTGCATGCGCACAGCATCGCGCCGGACTTCCCGCTGGTGCTCAACCTGGAACCGGAACACGATGCAGCGTTCGCGCTGCGCATGCTGAAGGAGCAAGCCTGGCTGCACGGCCTGTGCGTACATATCGCCACGCTGGATGAAAACATGGTCGCCGCAGTGCGCGCGAGCGGCAAGCGTCTCGCCGTCTATACCTGCAACAGCGACGAACAGATCGGACGTGCGCTGGGGCTGGGTGTGGACATTCTGATCAGCGATGTGCCGCAGAAGGCGTTGCAGATGAGGCATACATGAAACGTGATTTCGGCGCGCTGAACGATGAATTCGATTTATTGATCTGCGGCGGCGGCATCTACGGCGCGTGGACGGCGTATGACGCGGCGCTGCGCGGCTTGCGCGTCGCGCTGGTGGAGCAAGGGGATTGGGCGAGCGCCACGTCGTCCGCGTCGAGCAAGCTGGTGCACGGCGGCCTGCGCTATCTGGAGACTTTCGATTTCAAGCTGGTGCGGAAGGCGCTGAAGGAGCGGCGGACGCTGCTGCGCATCGCGCCGCATCGGGTGTGGCCGTTGCGTTTCGGTGTGCCGGTGTACGACGACAGCCGCAACGGCATGCTGAAATTGAAAGCCGGCCTGACCCTGTACGATGCACTCGCCGGTTTTCCGGCGGACGCGATGCGTCATCACCGTTTCGCTGCGCGGGATTTTCTTGAGCATTTTCCATTCCTCCCTGCTGCCGGGCTGCGCGGCGGTTATACCTACGGCGATGCGCAGACCGACGATGCGCGCCTGGTGCTGGAGCTGGTGGCGGGCGCGCTGGCGCACGGCGCGGTGTGTGTGAATTACGCCAGTGTGGTGACGTGGGACGAGGCGGACGGCAAGGTGTGCGGCGCGACGGTGCGCGATGCGGAGCGCGGCGCCACGGCCGCTGTGCGGGCGCGGCAATGCGTGAGCACGAGCGGGCAGTGGTTGGCGACTAACGAAGCAGGGCGCGCCTGGTGTCGCTTGAGCAAGGGCGTGCATCTGGTGTTGCCGGCGTTGCCGACACACGAGGCGATTCTGCTCACGGTGAAACAGGACGGTCGCGTGTTCTTTATCATCCCCTGGTACGGGCGCACCCTGCTCGGCACCACCGACACCGATTATCGCGGCGAGGTGAATCATGTTGCGGTGGAGGCGGCGGATATCGATTATCTGCTGGCCGCCGCCAATGGCTATTTGCAAACGCAATGGACGCGGCAGGATGTCATCGGGGCTTATGCCGGCCTGCGCGTGATGAAGCAGAGCGACGCCGCGCATCCCTCCGCCGCCAGCCGCGACTGGGAAATCAAAACATCGGCCAACGGCCTGCACCATTCGGTCGGCGGCAAACTTACCTCGGCGCGCGAGGATGCCATAGTTATTGTCGATACGGTGTGCAAGCAACTCCGCGCGAGCGCGGCGGGAACGAGCGGTACGCGCGCCTTGCCGTGGGCGCCGCGAGACGATTTTGCCGCGTGGTCGGCGGGCGTTACGGCACGGGCGCAAGGGCTGGGTATCGATGCCGAGAGCGCGCTGTGGCTATTGCGCCGTCACGGCAACCGTGTCGGGCAGGTGTTCGGGATCGTTGCGGCCACGGCGCAACGCGCGGCGCGCATCGTGCCGGAAGTGCCGCTGATCGAGGCGGATCTGCTGTTTTGCGCGCAGGACGAGATGGTGCTGCATCTGTCCGATCTGCTGCGGCGGCGCCTGCCGCTGCTGATTCTGGCGCGGCTGGATGAGCCGACACTGCGTCGGTGCGCGGAAATGATCGCGCCGCTGCTGGCTTGGAATGCGGCGCGAATCGAACAGGAAGTGGCGGCGTGTCGCGCATGACCGCCGCGATTGCACTCGATCTGGGCACCACGACGATCAAGGCCGGCTTGTTGTCGCATGACGGCACGTTGGACGGCATCGTCGCCCGACCCGCTCCCGCGATCGTGGCGCACGATGGCCGTTACGAGAGCGATGCGCTTGAATATGCGGAAACGGCGGATGCGGTGCTGGCGGAATGTCTGGCGCAGACGAATGCGTGCCCGCGACACGGTGGGGCGGAGCCCTCTGGTGCGCGTAGGTCGGGTTTCAACCCGACAGCACATAGTCGGGCTGAAGCCCGACCTGCAGCCGGTAACGTGCCGGAAGTGCGTTTGCCGTTGGGATTGTGCAGCCAGCGCTCGTCGTTTCTGTTGTGGGAACGCGCCAACGGGCAGCCGGTCACGCCGCTCATCTCCTGGCAGGACGACAGGGGCGCGGCCAGTTGCGCGGACTTGCGCGAGAGCGAACCTGCGATCCGCGCGCTCACCGGTTTGCCGCTGACGCCTTATTACCTGGCGCCCAAACTGCGGGTGCTGCTGCGCGAGCATCCAGCCTGGCGCGAAAAATTGGTGCGCGGCGAATGGCTGCTCGGCACGCTGGACACTTTCCTTATTTGGCGCTGGACGGGCGGCAAGTGTCATCAGACCGATGTTTCGATGGCAGCGCGCACCCTGCTGTTGGACGTTCACTGTGGGCAATGGTCGCCGGTCTTGTGCGCATTATTCGATATTCCGCCGTCAATATTGCCGCAGATCACGCCTTCCGCCGGCCTCGCGTTGCCCTTGCAGAACGGATTGTGCCTGCAAGCCGGCGTGGGCGACCAGTCGGCGGCGCTGCTGGCGGCGATTAGCGAGGGGCAGCCGGAGGCGCTGGTCAATCTGGGCACCGGTGGCTTCGTGGTGTGCTTTTTGCCGCCGGGACGCAGCGTGCCGACGGGCTATCTGAAGACGCTGGTGTGGCAGGACGCCGCGCAGCAGATGCACCTGGCGGCTGAGGGCACGCTCAATTCCATCGCCGCCGCGCTGGCGGATTATCCGGTCGCGTCCTGCCGGGCCGAAGACCTGGCGCAGGACGACATCTTCTGTCTGGCCGAGCCGAGCGGCCTCGGCGCGCCTTACTTTCGTAGCGACCTGGGGCTGACATTCTCCGCCCCGGTCGATCACTTGCCGCCGCAACGCATCGCGGCACTATTGATTGAGGGCATCCTCTTTCGTGTGGCACGCATCCTGGAGGACTTTCAACGAGAGTTCGGCTTGGAGCGCGTTTATCTTTCCGGGGGATTGGCGAATCTGCCCGCTTTGCAGCAGGGTCTCGCGCAATGTTTCCCGCTCGGGGTGCGCCCGCGACACGGTGGGGCGGAGCCCTCTGGTGCGGGAGCGGGCGCAACGCACTTCCTCCCGCAATCGGCCGACCTTGTCGGTAACGTGTCGGAAGTGCGCCTGCTGGCACAGAAAGAGGCCAGTCTGGAGGGTGTTGCGCGGCTGGCGGCGGGAATTGCCCGGCCGGCGCACGGGCGGGGCATTAGAATCGATGGTGGCCAGCCGTCACCGGCGCTGACCACGAAATATCAGCGCTGGAAGGCTTGGCTGGCGCAGCAATTGCAGTCTTGAATTCATCCTTTGAATCCGTTTGACAGGGCGGGAGGTCTCGCATAGAATGCGCGCCCTTCGCAGTCCGTTATCCATTTTTGAGTTTTAGGAAATGCCATGAAAACATTTTCCGCCAAGTCGCATGAAGTCCAGCATGACTGGATTCTGGTCGATGCCGCCGACAAAGTGCTGGGCCGTCTGGCCAGCCAGATCGCTTCCCGCCTGCGCGGCAAGCACAAGGCCAT
>CAYTZF010000217.1:0-3196 GCA_964442265.1 uncultured Sideroxydans sp. | reverse complement strand
ACTTGCCGGTGCAAGCTTTCGATGTCGTCCGCCTCCGTGAAGATGGACTCGCCCAACGCGCGCGCCGTCAGTCCGCCTTCCGGTGCTTCTTCAACGATAAACATGATTTCATTCATGGCTGACCTTTCAAGTACGTTTGGCCTTGGCATTCTAACACCCCGGTCATCAGGGAATGGTCACCGCCTCGATCAGTTCGCGCGCCAGTTTCTCCCCGTCCGATGCGTTGATGTCCTGCACGGATTGCAGGCGGTGGCTGGCGACGCCGGGCAGCACGGCTTGCACGTCTTCCGGGATGACGGCGTTGCGCCCGTCGAGCAGCGCCCAGGCGCGGGCGGCGGCGAGCAGCGCCAGTCCGGCGCGCGGGCTTAGGCCGTGCACGAAACGCGCCGATTCGCGCGTGTGGCGCAGGATGGCCTGCACGTAATCGAGCAGCGCGGGCGCGACGAAGACCTGGCGCACCTGTTGCTGCAAGGCGAACAGTTCGGCATTTTCCATTTGCGGATCGAGGTTGGCGACGAGGTCGCGCCGATCCACGCCGGACAGCAGCCCGCGCTCGGCCTGCGCATCCGGATAACCGAGCTGGATGCGCATCATGAAGCGGTCGAGCTGCGATTCCGGCAGGGGGAAGGTGCCGATCTGGTTGGTCGGGTTCTGCGTGGCGATGACGAAAAACGGTTCCGGCAAGGGGCGCGTCTCGCCCTCGCCGGTGACCTGGTGTTCCTCCATCGCCTCCAGCAGCGCACTCTGCGTCTTCGGCGTGGCACGGTTGACTTCGTCGGCGAGGATCATCTGGGCGAAGATCGGCCCGGCGTGGAACTTGAATTCGCCGCTGTTGCGCTGAAAGATGGAGACGCCCAGGATGTCGGCGGGCAGCATGTCGCTGGTGAACTGGATGCGCTGGAACTGCAAGCCCAGCGTCTTCGCCAGCACATGCGCCAGCGTGGTCTTGCCGACACCCGGCATGTCTTCGATCAACAGGTGGCCGCGCGCCAGCAGGCAGGCGAGGGCGAGACGGATCTGTTGCGGCTTGCCGAGGATGACCTGTTCGGTCTGGGTGATGACGTTGTGTAGTGGATGGCTCATGTTTCCCTTGGATTTGAAAAACAACAAAATCAAGCCACAGAGACCGCATAGAACGCTGTTGCATGAACAGGTCGGGCGATATGAACTGGTTTTTCCTGTGGTCTCTGTGTCCTCTGTGGCAAATGGGGTTTTGCGGGTTTACAGCAAAACTGCCGCAACGACTTTCCGATCCTCGGCGACGAGGATGTTGTAAGTGCGGCAGGCGGCCGGGGTGTCCATGAATTCGATGGCGATGCCGGCGTGGATCAGTGCGCGGTACAGGTTGGGGTGGGCGAACTGCTGGCGCGCGCCGGTGCCGAACAGCACCACTTCCGGCTGCAGGTCGAGGAAATAATCGAAATGGGCGGGGGCCAGGCCGGCGAAATCGGTGGCCGGCCAGTCGGTGCGCACCGCTTCGGCGGTGACGACCACGGCCTGTTTGAAACGCTGCCCGTTGACGGCGACGTAATCCGGGCCGTGTCCGCTGAACAGTCTTTGCGTGGTGTTGGTTTGCAAGTGCAAGGCCAAGGTGCATCCTCCAATTGTTTGCCGCAGGCGGGCCGGCACGGGTAAAATCGCCGTCCCTGCGGCGGTCGCCTGCATGCGGCCGATTCTACCATCGGCGGCGGCAGTGATACCCCCACCCATAAAGTGAGCAATCGTGAAGCCCTTACTCAAATCGACCAAACTTGCCAATGTGTGCTACGACATTCGCGGCCCGGTGATGGAACGCGCCAAGCTGATGGAAGAAGAAGGCCAGCGCATCATCAAGCTGAACATCGGCAATCTGGCACCGTTCGGCTTCGAGGCGCCGGAAGAAATCCAGCAGGACGTGATCCTCAATCTGCCGAATTCCTCCGGCTATTCCGATTCCAAAGGCATGTTCGCCGCACGCAAGGCGATCATGCATTACTGTCAGGCGAAGAAGATCAAGGGGGTCGCGCTGGACGACATCTACATCGGTAACGGCGCGTCCGAGCTGATCGTGATGGCGATGCAGGGCCTGCTCAATCCCGGCGACGAAGTGCTGGTGCCGGCGCCGGACTATCCGCTGTGGACGGCGGCGGTGACACTGGCCGGCGGCACGCCGCGCCATTACCTGTGCGACGAGGCGAACGAGTGGAATCCCGATCTGGCCGACATGCGCCGCAAGATCACCAAGAACACGCGTGCCATCGTCGTCATCAATCCGAACAACCCGACCGGGGCGCTGTATTCCAACGACGTTCTGCAGGAGATCATCCAGATCGCGCGCGAGCGTGAGCTGGTGATCTTCGCCGACGAAATTTACGACAAGATGCTGTACGACGGCGCCAAACATACCTCGATGGCGTCGCTGGCCGACGATGTGCTGTTCGTTACCCTGAACGGTCTTTCGAAAAACTACCGCGCCTGCGGCTATCGCGCCGGCTGGATGGTGTTGTCCGGCGAGAAGAAACACGCGCAGGACTATATCAACGGCCTGACCATCCTGGCCTCGATGCGCCTGTGTTCCAACGTGCCGGGGCAGTTCGCCATCCAGACCGCGCTGGGCGGTTATCAGAGCATCGACGATCTGGTCGCGCCGAGCGGCAGGCTGGCGAAGCAGCGCGACCTTGCCTACAAATTGCTGACCGCGATTCCGGGCGTGACCTGCGTCAAACCGAAGGCGGCGCTGTATCTGTTTCCGCGTTTCGATCCGAAGCTGTATCCGATCAAGGACGACCAGCAGTTCATCCTCGAACTGCTGGAAGAGGAGAAGGTGCTGGTGGTGCAGGGCAGCGGCTTCAACTGGCCGCATCCGGACCACATCCGCGTGGTGTTCCTGCCGATCGCGGATGATCTGACCGAGGCCATCGGTCGCATCGCGCGCTTCCTCGAGAACTATCGCAAGCGGCACGGGACGAATTGACACCGTCATTCCGGCGAAGGCCGGAATCCAGTTGTTGAAAAGCCCCGCGCAGCGGGATAAAACGAAAAGCATTTTAAAATAAACCGCCGGATTCCGGCCTCCGCCGGAATGACGGCATCAATCGGGAAATTTATAAATGAAAGCAATCAACGTGGGACTTCTTGGCATCGGTACCGTCGGCGGCGGCACCTTCACCGTGCTGCAACGCAATGCTGACGAGATTGCGCGCCGCGCCGGTCGGCC
>CAYTZF010000216.1:0-7486 GCA_964442265.1 uncultured Sideroxydans sp. | reverse complement strand
TAGTCGCGCACGCGGCGCAGCAAACGGTTGGCGATGCGCGGCGTGCCGCGCGAACGCTTGGCGATCTCCAGCGCGCCGTCCGGCGAGATGGGCAACTCCAGCAAGCCGGAGGAACGGGTCACGATGCGCTGCAATTCTTCCGGCGTATAAAACTCCAGCCGCGCCACGATGCCGAAGCGGTCGCGCAGCGGATTGGTCAACATGCCCGCGCGCGTGGTCGCGCCGACCAGGGTGAACGGCGGCAGGTCGATCTTCACCGAACGCGCGCCCGGCCCCTCGCCGATCATGATATCGATCTGGTAGTCCTCCAGCGCGGGATACAGGATTTCTTCCACCACCGGCGACAGGCGATGAATCTCGTCAATGAACAGCACATCGTTCGGTTCGAGATTGGTGAGCAAAGCGGCCAGGTCGCCCGCGCGTTCCAGCACCGGGCCGGAAGTGTGGCGGATGTTCACCCCCATCTCGCGCGCGATGATCTGCGCCAGCGTGGTCTTGCCCAGACCGGGCGGGCCGAACAGCAGCACATGGTCGAGCGGTTCGCTGCGTTTCCTTGCCGCCTGGATGAATATCTCCAGTTGCCCGCGTATCTTCTCCTGCCCGACATATTCGTCGAGCTGTTTCGGGCGCAAGGCGCGCTCCAGCGCCTCCTCCTGCGGCGAGGCAGGGGCGGCGGAGATAATGCGCGGTGCGGCGGAAAGGTCGTCGTTTTGGATCATGCCGGAAAAATTTGTTTATGCAGCAACTCGCAGAGGCTATCAACGGCTTGACGATGCACATCCGGCCTAATCTTTGCGAATGATTTAATGACTAAACTCGCACTCAACGTCACGATACGGTCCGTTCTGATCCAGCTCTGTTTTGGCAAAATGCCTTGCACGATGGCATCGTTCTGCAGCACCACACTGTTGCCATGATGTGAGCGCGAACTGACGGCCATGCCAATAAAATCGCCATACTCATCGGGCGCAGTCAAGGCCAGCACAGGCCGACGCTTGGTTGTCTTTGCATCGGAGAATGGGAAAGGCAACAACACCAGCGAACCCGCTTCAAACATGGTTCCACACCTCGTCCTCGGCATCATCCCAAACCTTGGCCAGCGACTGTTCCTGCGCCAGCATCAAGTCGTCCCACTGGGCTTGCGCCTGACGCGACCTTAGATAGCCAATGAAATCGAGGACTTCCCTCACCTGCCCTTCCGGCAGTGCCCTGATTTGTTCCTGTACGATTTCTGACAATCCCATACACCCTCCTTTGGATTGCGGGATGTTACCGCTTTTCGCCGGCGATCATCCCTTGGAAAGCAACTTAAGCGCCTGGCGGATGCCGTCCGAGACACTGGCATCCTTGGGTAACTGCTTGGCCGCCCAATCGGCTTCCTTCTCGTTGTAGCCCAGTGCCAGCAGCGCATTGATGATGTCATTGCCGGCGGAGACCGCCATTGCACCGCTGCCGCCGGCAGCACCGCCCGGCGCGAACTTGCCCTGCAACTCGAGCAGCAGGCGTTCCGCAGTCTTCTTGCCCACGCCCGGAATCCGGGTGAGGCGCGCCGCATCCTTGTTCGCCACCGCAAGCGCGAGATCGTCCATGCTCAAACCGGACAGCACCGACAGCGCAAGTTTGGGGCCGACGCCGCTGATCTTGAGCAACTGGCGGAAGGCGACGCGTTCCTCGTGCGTCAGGAACCCGAACAGCAGATGCGCATCCTCGCGCACGATGAGTTGCGTGTGCAGCACCACTTTCTCGTTCAGCGCCGGCAGGTTGTAGAACGTGCTCATCGGCACATCCACCTCGTAACCCACGCCCTGCACATCCAGCAGGATCTGTGGCGGGTTCTTTTCCAGCAAAGTTCCGGATAAACGACCGATCATTTTCTCACCCCAAAATCAAACCCAGCGACAACAGCGTCCCATGCACCATCATCGCGCCGATGGTCAGCTTGATCGCATCGCCCAGTTGCTGCGGTTGCAAAGCATGGCGCAACAGCAGGCGCGCGGCTTGCACACTCAACGGCAGCGCGAGCAGCGCCAGCAAGGCCAGCCGCGGCAACCCGCCCAGCGCCACGCAGAGCAGCAGCCAAATATAAGACAGTGCCACGATCAACACGTAACCCCAGCGTGCTTGCCGTACTTGCAGGCGCGCCACCCAATGCAACTTGCCCGCCGCCGTATCGGCCGCGCGATCCGGGAACTGGTTGATGTAGAGCAGATTGGTCACCAGCAGCGCATAGGACAAGCCCGCGATGAACGGCGCGACAGCAAAGCCTTTGCGCTGCACGAAATCGGTGCCGACGGTGATCGCCAGAAAACCCGCCGCCACGCACAACTCGCCCAGCCCGCGACTGTTGAGCCGGAACGGCGGCGCGGAGTAAGCCCAGCCGATGAACAATCCGGCGAGACCGACATACAGCAGTTGCGGCGCGGAGCGCACCATCAGCCACAGTCCCGCCAGCGCAACGCCGAGCATCAGAGCGAAACCAAAATTGCGCGTTTGCGTCATGGTCAATACGCCGTTCTGGATGAAGCGGCTGCCGCCGGTGAACGGAAAGATGCGTTCCGTGTTTTGTGCATCGGTGCCGTTCAGCGCGTCGTAATAATCATTGAGCACGTTCACCCCGGCATGCGCCAGCAAGGCAAACAACACGGTAACGAGCGCCGGCCACACATCTAACGCCAGCCCCTCATGGCGCGCGGCCGCCAAGCCGATCAGGCAGGCCATCAGGCTCGCCGTTAGAAAAGCCGGCCGGGTCGCGGCGGCGTACCGCGCGAGCGGATTCTGAAAAGCAGCCAGCGTCGGTTCCCGCGTCATGTCAGCCTGCCTCCCTTCATCCGCAACCCCTTGGTCGCCAGTGCGCCCATGCCCATGCCGCCGTGCGCATGGCAGATGGCGCAGGCCAGCGCATCCGCCGCATCCGGGCTGGGCGTGCCGGACAACTTCAACAAGCGCTGCACCATCGCCTGCACCTGCTCCTTGTCGGCATGGCCATTGCCGACCACCGCCTGCTTAACTTGCAGCGCGGTGTATTCCGCCACCGGCAGATCGGCCTGCACCGCAGCGCAAATGGCCGCGCCGCGCGCTTGTCCCAGCAACAGAGTGGACTGCGGATTCACGTTGACGAACACCTTTTCCACCGCCGCCTGCTGCGGCTGGTGCAATGCAATGACCTCGCCCAAGCCTTTCAGGATGACTTTCAAACGTTGCGACAATTCGCCATCCGGCGTTTTGATGCAGCCACTGGCGACGTAATGCAGCTGTTGACCTTCTTTATCAATGAGTCCGAACCCGGTGATGCGCAGGCCGGGATCGATACCTAAAATTCGGATTCCGGATTCCGGATTCTGGATTCTGGAGTGAGCGGAAGGCATAAGGCGTTGCAGGCTTTACGCCTGGATCCTGGATCCTGAATCCTGAATCCTGTTATTCATTCCTCAATCACTGCATTGGTATAGACCTCCTGCACATCGCCGAGGTCTTCCAGCGCGTCCAGCAGCTTTTGCATCTTCACCGCGTCGTCGCCGGTAAATGACACTTCGTTCTCCGCCTTCATGGTGACTTCGCCCATTTCGGGTTTGAAGCCCGCCGCTTCCAGGCGTTGTTTGACCGACACGAAATCGTTGGGCGAGGTGATGACTTCGATGCTGCCGTCGTCGTTGTTGACGATGTCTTCCGCGCCCGCGTCCAGCGCCACTTCCAGCAGCGCGTTCTCGTCGGTGCCGGGGGCAAAGATCATCTGGCCGCAATGCTTGAACAGGAACGACACCGAACCGTCGGTGCCAAGATTACCGCCGTACTTGGTGAAGGCGTGGCGCACATCGGCCACGGTGCGCGTCTTGTTATCGGTCATGCAGTCCACCATCACCGCCGCGCCGTTGATGCCGTAACCCTCGTAGCGCAACTCCATGTAGTCCACGCCTTCCAGTTCGCCCGCGCCGCGCTTGATCGCGCGCTCGACATTGTCCTTGGGCATGTTCTGGTCGTAGGCCTTTTCCATCGCCAGACGCAGGCGCGCATTGATGTCCGGATCGCTGCCGCCCAATTTCGCCGCAACGGTGATTTCCTTGATCAGGCGCGTGAAGATCTGCCCGCGCTTGGCGTCCTGCCGCCCTTTGCGGTGCTGGATATTCGCCCATTTACTGTGACCCGCCATGATTCTTCCTCAAGCTGAATTGACCGCGCGCATGTTACCACCGAGCCGCTTTGGGCCCAAAAAGATGCCCCATTCGGGTTATATTACCTTGCTTGAGTTGTGGGAGTAGAATGGCGCCAGTCGATTTCTTAACCACCGCAAGGAGTGAATCATGAAAGTTCAACACGCACTGATGCTAACTGCCGGTCTGATGCTGGCCGCCCCGGTTCTGGCCGATGACGGCGCCGCCCTGCTGAAAAAGAACAACTGCGGCACCTGCCACCAGGCCGTGAAAAAGACGGTCGGTCCCGGCTTGAAGATGATCGCCGACAAATACGCCGGCGATGCCGGTGCCGCAGCCAAACTGGAAGCCAAAGTGCGCAAAGGCGGCGCGGGCAGTTTCGGCAGCATGCCGATGCCGCCCACACCGGCCAAGGTCAGCGACGAAGACATCAAGGCAATGGTTGCCCATATCCTCGCCAGCAAGTAATCGCCGCCCACAATAAAAAGGCCGGGTTCGCCCCGGCCTTTTTATTGCCCGCAACAATCACGGTTTGCGTTGCATTCCCGAGCCGCGCTCTGCGTGCATCTTTTTCATATTGGCGACCACTTCGTCCTTGCTGATCTTGCCATCCTTGTTCGCGTCGATTTCGTCAAAATGGGCGAACAGCATCGGCATGCCAATCTCCGCTTCATCCTTGCTCAAGGCACCATCGTGATTGATATCGGTCTCGTCGAAACGGCTCTCGAACCTGCCCAGGCCGCGCTTTGTGCTGCAACCCTGCGGGGAACCCATCTCATCCCGACTGATCTTGCCGTCGCGATTCGTGTCCATTTTTTGGAAATGCAGGGCATGAAACGCGTCAAATTCCTGTTTGTCGATGTTGCCGTCGCCATTCTTATCCATCCCGCTCATGCCCATGCCACCGTGCTTGCCGTGGTGGCTGGCATCGCACGCCAGCGCCAGGGGGGCCGCGCACAGCAGGCTGGCAGCCAGTATCCATCGGGGGAACTTTTTCATCGGTTTTGCTCCTTATGTTGATTTAACAATCCGCGCCGGATGAAACCGGCAGCAGTCCCATGACAGGCCAATCCGGATTAAGTTCGGCGGCAGGCGGCGGGTTATAATCCGCCGCATTCTTACCTGTACCTTCCCATGAACCTCTTTTACGAAGAAAACGGCGATTTCAAGGTCGGCCATGTCCTTGCCGACAACACCACTTCCCTGCAAGTCGAAAACAGCCACGGCAAACGCAGCAAGATCAAAGCCGCCAACGTGATGTTGCGCTTCGAACAACCCGGAATGACCGAGTTCATCGCGCAAGCCGAACAAGTCGCCGCCACCATCGATGTGGAATTCCTGTGGGAGGCTTCGCCGCCGGAGGAATTCGAGTTCGGCGCATTGGCGCAGGAGTACTTTGGCCACGCGCCGACTCCGGTCGAGGCTGCCGGTGCGCTGATCCGCCTGCACTCCTCGCCGATGCATTTTTACAAGAAGGGCAAGGGACGCTACAAGGCGGCACCGCCGGAGGCGCTCAAGGCCGCGCTCGCCAGCGCCGAGAAAAAGCGCCTGCAAGCCGAGTTGCAAGCGCGCTTTATCGACGAGCTGGTACGCTTCAGCCTGCCCGCCGAATTCGGCGACAAGCTGGCGTCGTTGCTCTACAAACCGGACCGCAACACGCTTGAAGTCAAGGCGCTGGAAGCGGCCTGCGCCGCCACCCATCTGTCGTCCGCACACCTGCTGGAACGCTGCGGCGCTTTGCCTTCCTCGCACGACTACCACCTGAACAAATTCCTGTTCGAGCATTTTCCGCGCGGCACCGGCTTCCCCGAGGTGAACGTGGCAGAGCATCCCGAATTGCCGCAGGCCAAGGTCACCGCCTTCAGCATCGACGATGCCAGCACCACCGAAATCGACGACGCTTTCTCGGTCGAGCAACTGGCCGATGGCAACTGGCGCATCGGCGTCCACATCGCCGCCCCGGCGCTGTGTGTCGCGCCGGGTTCGGATATCGACGCGATCGCCGCGCAGCGCCTGTCCACTATCTATATGCCGGGCGACAAGATCACCATGTTGCCGGACAACGTGGTGCAATCGTTCACCTTGAGCGCGGATAAGGTGCGCCCGCGACACGGTGGGGCGGAGCCCTCTGGTGCCGGAGCGGGCGCATCGCACCTCCTCCCGCAATCGGCCGACTCCGTCGGTAACGTGTCGGAGGCGCACCCCGCACTCTCGCTGTATGTGGAGGTGGAGACGGATTCGCTGGCGATCGTGAACAGTGAGAGCCGCATCGAGCGCCTGCACATCGCCGCCAACCTGCGCCATGACACGCTGGAACCGCTGTTCAACGAACAGACCCTGGCGGCAGGCAAGCTCGATTACGCCTACGCCCCCGAACTCAAACTGCTGTGGGACTTTGCGCAAAAACTGGAAGCGGCACGCGGCAAGTCGGGGGAAAACAATCCGCAGCAGATCGACTACACCTTCCATGTCGAGAATGACCGCGTCACCATCGGCCAGCGCCTGCGCGGCTCGCCCATCGACAAGGTGGTGTCGGAACTGATGATCCTGGCCAACAGCACCTGGGGCAAACTGCTGGACGAGCACGATGTGGCCGGTATTTACCGCACCCAGAACAACGGCAAGGTGAAGATGAGCACGGTCGCCGCGCCGCATCAGGGACTGGGCCTGGCACACTACGCCTGGTCGAGCTCGCCCCTGCGCCGCTACGTCGATCTGGTCAACCAGCGCCAGATCATCAGCGTGCTGCGCGGCGAGCCGCCGGTGTATGCGAAGAACGACACCGCCCTGTTCGCCATCCTGCGCGACTTCGATGTTGCCTACACCGCCTACAACGAATTCCAACGCAACATGGAACGCTACTGGTGTCTGCGCTGGCTCCTGCAAGAAGCGGAAAAGAAGGAATCCTTCTCCCGCCCTGCGGACGAAGGGGCAAGCGAACCGCTGTGCGGACTCGTTGTTGCGGCCACTGTGTTGCGCGAAAACCTGGTCAAGCTCACCGATATTCCCCTCATCGGTCGCATCCCGGCGTTGCCGGAAACTCCGCCCAACACCCAGGTGATGCTGGAGATCGGCGCGATCGACCTGCTCGACCTCAACTTTGAAGCGCGCCCGGCCGCGGGCGGCACGGCGACGGCATGAAACGTTATCTGACGCTGGCGCTGTTGCAGGAACGCCTGTCGTTAGCCACCGCGTTCTCGCTGCTGCTGCACGCCTTCGTCCTGTTCGGCATCACCTTCTCCGTGCCGGACGCGCGCAATCTGGCGAAGAAATTGCAACCGCTGGAAGTCACCCTGGTCAACAGCCAGTCGCGCGCCAAGCCCGACAAAGCCACGGCC
>CAYTZF010000215.1:0-5362 GCA_964442265.1 uncultured Sideroxydans sp. | reverse complement strand
CATCGACCACATCAAGAACACCGAATACCTGCGCTACTACTACGCCGCCAAGCTCAATGGCAGCATGGAAGACATCGACCTGAACCTTGAGGATTTCGTGGCGAAGGTGAATAGCGACCTGATCGGCAAGTACATCAACATCGCCAGCCGTTGTGCGGGGTTCATCGCAAAATTCTTTGACGGCAAGCTTGCATTCTCTGACAGCGCGCAGTCCCCTGTACATTCAAGGGCGCTTCTCGATAGAGCAGATGCTAACGGCCTTGCCGTCGCCAATTCATTTGAATCTCGTGACTCTGCCCGTGCACTGCGCGTCATCATGACGATGGCTGACACTATCAATGGGGTGATCGCCGACTCAGCCCCATGGATTCTGGCAAAGGATGAGTCCAAGCGCGCTGAGTTGCAGATTGTTTGCTCTTACGCGTTGCACGGTTTCTATGTACTCTCCATCCTGCTTACTCCGGTGCTGCCAGCGCTGACTTCCCGCGTTGCACGCGAGTTGTTCGGCATGGATCGAGATTTCATATGGAATGATCTTGCAGTACTGCCGGAACACATCAACGAATACAAACACCTCGCCACCCGCCTCGATCCCAAACTGATCGAAGCGATGGTCGCCGCCAACCAGGAAAGCCTGAAACCCATGACCGATACCCATTCCGAGACCCGCCACGCCGAACACCAGCAGAACACTCCCTCTCCCCAACCCTCTCCCGGGGGGAGAGGGAGCGAACGTGAAGGACAATCTTCGACTCTGGACCCCATCGCCGAGACCATCAACATCGACGACTTCGGCAAGATCGACCTGCGCGTGGCGCGCATCGTGGATGCCCAGCACGTTGTGGGTGCCGACAAGCTGATCCAGTTGACGCTGGACATCGGCGAAGAGAAAACGCGCAACGTGTTCGCCGGCATCAAGTCGGCTTACGATCCGGAGAAATTGAAAGGCCGCATGACCGTGATGGTCGCCAACCTCGCCCCGCGCAAGATGAAGTTTGGCCTGAGCGAAGGCATGGTGCTGGCCGCTTCCGGCGAGACACCGGGCTTGTTCATCCTGTCGCCGGATGACGGTGCACAGCCCGGCATGCGCATCAAGTAAAACGAAGAACCTGCTTGTCCGCAGATTACACAGATTGACGCAGATTTCTTATTGATACGTTTTAGTCCGCTCGATGGTCGAGCAAACCATCTTGGAATACGGCTGTTCTACCTGCGTAATCTGTGTAATCTGCGGATAGCTTTTCTTTCATCTTTAATTTACCGGAACCGGACATGGACTACGACATCCTCATCATCGGCTCCGGCCCGGCAGGCCAGCATGCGGCGTGGCAGGCGGCGCGCATGGGCAAGCGCGCGGCGATCATCGAGCGCAAGCCGAAGATCGGCGGCGCGGGCTTGCAGACCGGCACCATCCCGAGCAAGGCGATGCGCGAAGTGGCGTATCTGCTGTCGCGTTCCGGTGGCATGCGTTCCGCGCTGGCACCGGACAGCCGCAGCCGTCACGGTCTGCTGGCTGACGCGGTGCGGCGCAAGGAAGGCGTGATCGCGCAGCAGGAGTCGGTCATCCTGCAGCGCCTGCTGAAGCACGGTGTGGCACTGATTCCTGGCGAAGCGTCGTTCATCGATGCGCACACCCTGCAAATCGCCGATGCATCCGGCAACACGCGCGCCCTCTCGGCACAGGTCATCCTGCTCGCCGCCGGTTCGCGCCCGCGCCGCCCGGCAGACATCCCCTTCGACAAGAAGACGGTGCTCGACTCCACTTCCATCCTCAACCTGCGCCATCTGCCCGACAGCCTGCTGGTGGTGGGCGGCGGCGTGATCGCTTGCGAATTCGTTTCCATCTTCGCCGCGCTCGGCGTGCACGTGTCGGTGGTGGACAGCCACAAGCAACTGCTCGAATACCTGAGCGAGGACGTGGTGGGCGTGCTGGCCGACAGCTTCCTCGGCATGGGCGTGAGCTTCCGCATGGAAGAGCGCGTGGCCGCGATCACACGCGAAGACAACGGAGTCATCACGCGACTGGAAAGCGGCAAGGAATTCCGCACCGATGCCGTGCTGTTCGCGCAGGGCCGCGAACCGAACAGCACCGGCATGAAAGTGGAACAGGCCGGCATCGCGCTGGATAAGGGCTGGGTCACCGTCAACGCGCAGTTCCAGACCAGCGTGCCGCACATCTATGCGGTGGGCGACCTGATCGGCCGTCCCGCGCTGGCCTCCACCGGCATGGAGCAGGGACGCACTGCCGTGCTGCACGCCTTCGGCGGCACGGAACAAAAGTCCGCAGAGAACCTGCCGATGGCGGTGTACACCATCCCCGAGATCTCCTATGTCGGCAAGACCGAGAAGGAAGTGCAACAGGAGAACATCCCTTACGTGGTCGGCCACGCCTATTTCAAACACAGCGCGCGCGGACAGATCAACGGCGACATGCACGGTCTGCTGAAACTGGTGGTGGATGCGCGCACCGAAAAACTGCTCGGCGTGCACATCGTCGGCGAACAGGCCAGCGAACTGGTGCACATCGGCCAACTGGTGATGAACCTGAACGGCACAGTGCGCGACCTGATCGGCAACGTGTTCAACTATCCGACGCTGGCAGAATGCTACAAACTGGCGGCACTGGATTGCACCCACCATCTGGAACGCAACCCCAAACGGTAAAAAAGCCCACCATTGCGGGTGGGCTTTTTCATATTTTGGTGGCCCGGGGCGGAATCGAACCACCGACACAAGGATTTTCAATCCTCTGCTCTACCGACTGAGCTACCAGGCCATTTTGTACTTATCCCTGACGGGCCGGACAAAACGAAGGCGCGCATTGTAGCGACAAGCCGCTCAATGGGCAACCCAAACCAACATCAATGTTTAAGGGGTGCCCTTGTCGGGATGCGCCTGTCTTCAGACACGCTGTTCGTGTCATTTTCGTGAAGGTTTTTTGATTTTTATCAATATTCGATATTCCCCACCACAGTACTCTGCCGCTCCCACTTAACCAATTTATGAAGGAGTACAAGTATGCATAACAAGATTCTTGCTGTTTCACTGGCAGCCATTGGCTTTTTGTCTGCAGGCGCGGTTCAGGCGGCTGATGAGGGCTCTTATTTCGTGCGTGCCCGCGCGCTGTATGTCAATTTCGACAACGGCCAAAATAGTCTCCCTGTCAAGGTAGAAGCGGATGACCGCTGGATTCCGGAAGTCGATCTGGGCTATTTCTTTACCCCGAATATTGCGGCTGAACTGGTTCTGACCTATCCGCAAACCGTTGATATCATGGTCGCCGGAGCTAAAGCAGGTTCGGTCAAGGCGTTGCCTCCTTCGCTGATGATTCAGTACCACGTCACCGAAATGGGCGCGTTCAAGCCCTATGTGGGCGCAGGCCTGAATTACACGATTTTCGGTAGCCGCACCGTTGCCGGTGTTCCGGCAAGAGTTGACAGTTCCAGCGTGGGTCTGGCCGGCCAGCTCGGGTTTGACTATATGTTGGACAAGAACTGGGGCATCAATGCCGATATCAAATACATCAAGATGAATACCAAAGTTAAGGTGGGCGGCTCTTCGATTGGCACACTCGACCTTGACCCGATCACGGTGGGTGGCGGCGTGACTTACCGTTTCTAACTCTCTGTTTGCAGTATGATTGAAAGCGGGGGCTTCAGAGCCCCCGTTTTTTATGGGGTAACAGGGCAGAAAATCCTCTCTTGCACGGATAATGAGAAAAAACAAACCCCGCACAAGGCGGGGTTTGTTTTGTTACGGCAACGGCGAAGCGCAATTACATCATGCCGCCCATGCCGCTCATCGCGTTCATGTCGCCACCACCCATGCCGCCGACCGGCTTGTCTTCCGGCAGTTCGGCCACCATGCAGGCGGTGGTCAACATCAGACCGGCGATGGAGGAGGCGTTTTGTAGCGCGGTGCGGGTGACCTTGGTCGGATCGACCACGCCCATTTCCAGCATGTCGCCATATTCGCCGGAGGCGGCGTTGAAACCATAGCTGCCCTTGCCTTCCAGCACCTTGTTGACGATTACGGAAGGTTCGTCGCCGGCGTTGGTGGCGATGGCGCGCATCGGCGCTTCCATCGCGCGCAGTACGATGGTGATGCCGGCGTCCTGGTCGTGGTTGTCACCCTTGAGTTTGGCAACCGCCGCCTTGGCGCGCAGGAGCGCTACACCGCCGCCGGGGACGATACCTTCTTCGACTGCGGCACGGGTCGCGTGCAATGCGTCTTCGACACGCGCCTTCTTTTCCTTCATCTCGACTTCGGTCGCCGCGCCCACCTTGATGACGGCGACGCCACCGGCCAGCTTGGCTTTGCGTTCCTGCAGCTTTTCCTTGTCGTAGTCGCTGGTGGATTCTTCCGCTTGCTTGTTGATCTGGGTGATACGGCCCTTGATCGCCTCTTCCTTGCCGGCACCGTCAATGACGGTCGTGGTTTCCTTGGCAATTTCGACGCGCTTGGCCTGGCCCAGCATCTCCAGCGTGGCTTTTTCCAGCGTCAGGCCGACTTCTTCGGCGATCACGGTGCCGCCGGTCAGGATGGCGATGTCTTCCAGCATGGCCTTGCGACGGTCGCCGAAGCCAGGCGCCTTGACCGCGACGGTCTTGAGGATGCCGCGAATGTTATTCACCACCAGGGTGGCCAGCGCTTCGCCGTCCACGTCTTCGGCGATGATCAGCAACGGCCGGCCGGCCTTGGCGACTTGTTCCAGCACCGGCAGCAGGTCGCGGATATTGGAGATCTTCTTGTCGTGCAGCAGGATGTAGGGGTTTTCCATCAGGGCAATCTGGCGGTCCTGATTGTTGATGAAGTACGGCGACAGGTAACCGCGGTCAAACTGCATGCCTTCCACCACGGCCAGTTCGTCTTCCAGGCCGGAGCCGTCTTCGATGGTGATGACGCCTTCCTTGCCGACCTTGTTCATCGCTTCGGCAATCTTCTCGCCCACGGCGGCATCAGAGTTGGCGGAAATGGATCCGACCTGGGCGATTTCCTTGCTGGTGGTGCAGGGTTTGGAGATTTTCTTGAGTTCTTCGACGGCGGCGATCACCGCCTTGTCGATGCCGCGCTTGAGGTCCATCGGGTTCATGCCGGAGGTCACAAACTTCATGCCTTCCATCACGATGGATTGCGCCAGCACGGTGGCGGTGGTGGTGCCGTCACCGGCCACGTCGGAGGTCTTGGAAGCGACTTCCTTAACCATCTGCGCGCCCATGTTCTCGAACTTGTCCTTCAGTTCGATTTCCTTGGCGACGGATACGCCATCCTTGGTGATGGTGGGTGAGCCGTAGGAACGGTCCAGCACCACGTTGCGGCCCTTGGGGCCCAGGGTTACTTTGACCGCATCGGCCAGAATGTT
>CAYTZF010000214.1:0-2586 GCA_964442265.1 uncultured Sideroxydans sp. | reverse complement strand
TGACACCCCGCGTTCCTGCATGGTGACGCCGATCAGCTGGTGCGCCATCTCCATCGTGATCTTGTTGTGGCTGATATAGATGAACTGGGTCTTCTCCGCCATCTTCTGGATCAGCTTGCACAGCCGCTCGGTGTTGGTGTCGTCCAGCGGTGCATCCACTTCGTCCAGCACGCAGAACGGCGCCGGATTGAGCTGAAACAGGGAAAACACCAGGGCGATGGCAGTCAGCGCTTTTTCGCCGCCGGACAGAAGCTGGATGGAGGCATTCTTCTTGCCGGGCGGATGCGCCATCACCTGCACCCCGCTATCCAGGATTTCGTCGCCGGTCAGCACCAGACGCGCTTCGCCGCCGCCAAACAGCACCGGGAACATCTCGCCCAGGTGCCCGTTCACCGCCTCGTAGGTGGCCATCAGCAGCTCGCGCGATTCCTTGTCGATACGGCGGATCGCTTCTTCCAGCGTACCGATCGCCTCGTTCAGGTCTTTCGCCTGGGCATCGAGGTAGGCCTTGCGCTCCTGCGCCGCCTGCAATTCCTCCAGCGCCGCCAGATTGACCGCGCCGAGGGCGCTGATCTGGTTGCCGATACGGGTCAGCTCGGCTTGTAGCCCGCTGGCCTTGGCACCCTCAATCAGCGGCAACAGCGTGCCCTCATCCACCCCTTGCAGCTGCTCCGACCATTGCTCGGCTTGCAGCCGTGCCTCCTGTTCTTTCAGCGTCAGTTCGCTCGCCTTTTCGCGCAGCGGATTCAGCCGCTGCTCGCAGGACAAACGTGCCTGTTCCAGTTGATTCAGGCTGACTGTCGCCGCCTCCAGCGTATTACGCGCTTCGGCCAGTAATTGTTCCTGTGTTTGGCGTTGTTGCAACACGGCCTGTAACTGCTCCTGCACGCCATCATCGCGCATCCCCTCGAACTCGCTCCGGCTCTGTGCCAGGGCTTCTTCCTGCTCTTGCAAAGCAAGGGTCTGCTGCCGGATATTCTGTTCCAGATCGGCCAGTTTGTCGGCGCAGGTCTGGGCAAAAAAACGCGCCTCCTGCAATTCGCGCTGGGCGTGCTGCGCGCGCTCGCGCACCGCGCGCAGGGCCGCCTCCTGCGCGTTCGCCTGCAGCCTGGCCTGGTCGCACTCGACCTGCTGTGCGGCGGCGCGCGAGCGCGCCTCCGCGATTCCGGCGGCGATTTCGGCCTGCTGTTTTTCGGCCTCGGCAAAACGCTGTGCCAGTTCATCCAGTTCCTGCTGAATCTGCGCGCCGCGCTCGCGGCTGCGCTCATGCGCCTGGGTCAGTTTAAGAATCTGCAACTGGAGCTGATGCCGGCGCTGCTGCAAGGCCGTGCCGTCGTTGCGTAGCGCAATCAGGCGGGCATCGAGATCGCGATACCCTGCCTCGGCCTGCTCCAGCACGGTCTTGCCCTGCGCCAGTGCATTGCGCCGTTGTTCTGCCTCCAATTGCAACGCCTCGATCTCGCGCTGGCGCGCCAGAATGCCGTGCACCTGGCTGTCCGGCGCATGAAACAACACACTGTGCGCGCCGACCAGATGGCCCTGGGGCGTGACCAGCCATGCGCCCGCCGCCAGTTCGCCGCGCTGTGCCAGCGCCGTCGCCAGATCAGCCACCGCATACACCTGCGCCAGCCAGTCGGCCAACACGCGCTGCGCCCGCTCATCCCGGGTTTGCACGTGATCGGCCAGCGGCACCCGGCCGTTGGGCGCCGGCAGCGCGGCAGGCGCGGCACCGTCCGCCGCATACACCGCCAGTTTGCCCGGCGGCGGTTCATCCTTCCATGCCTGCGCCTGATCCAGTTGCACCAGCGCCAGCGCGTTGACACGCTCGCGCAATACCGCTTCCAGCGCGTTTTCCCAGCCCGGTTCGGTGCGCAGCGATTGCCACAGGCGCGCCGTGTCCTTCAGTCCATGCCGGGTCAACCAGGCTTTCAACTTGTCGTCATTATCGAGCTGCGCCTGCAATTGTTGCAGCGCGTGCAGGCGTGCCTCGGTCTGGGCCAACTGCCGCTCCAGTTCCTGGGCGGCGTTGCGCGCATCACACCGCACACTGTCCGCCTGCGGCAATTGCCCCTGCAATTCGGCCAGCATTTGCTGTTGCTGTTGCGCTTCGTTTTGCGCGGTTGCCTGCTGCTGTTGCGCCAGGTCCAGCGCGGCCAGATCGTCGGCCGGCAGATTGTCGCGCTCCAGCAGCAGGCGCGAGCGGCGGCTGTCGAGTTGCTGCACATTGCTCTGGATGTGCCCGCGCCGCGTTTCCGCCAGTTGCACCTGCTGTTGCAGCAGCAGCAATTCGCGTTGTGCCGCATTGTTTTTTTCCTGTGCCAGCCGCGCTGTTTCTTCCGCCTGCGGCAGGTCCTGAGCTTCGCTGTTGGCACGCTGCCCGCACACCTCCGCGCGGGTTGCGCCTTCCTGCTTTTGCTGCTGCCAGTGCACCTGCAACGTGTGCATGCCCTTCAATTGGGTATGCTGCTGGGCAATCTGCCGCTCGCCGTTCTGAATCTGTTGCGCCAGACGATTGCGCTGTTCGGTGACAAAGGAAATCTGCTGCTCCAGCCGCGCCACTTCGGCGTTGGTCGCATACAGATCGCC
>CAYTZF010000213.1:0-1772 GCA_964442265.1 uncultured Sideroxydans sp. | reverse complement strand
CACCTTGCGGTTGAAGCTGGTCACATTGACATGCACGCGCTGTTTGAACTGCTCCCCGATGCGCGCCAGCGCCTTGTTCTCGATCGCCTCGTCCTCGATATAAATTCCGCTGCTGCGGCGGTCGGTCGCCATCAATGCGCCGGAGCCGACCCCGGTGGCGAGCACCGGAAAACAACCTTGCAATACCGCGCTCAACACAAGCAAACACAACAAACGGCTCTGGCGCATTTTATTTCCCCCAGTCAGATGATCGGATCAATTTGTATATTCGAACACGCGCACCACCTTGCGCACGCCGGCAGTAACGCTGGCAATCTCCGAGGCGGCATCGGCTTCGGCGCGACTGACGATGCCGAGCAGATACACCACCCCTTCTTCGGTGAAGACCCTGACGGGGTCGAGCGCATGCGCTTTGTGCGCCCGCAGGCGCGCGCGCACATCGCCGCTGATGCCGGAATCACTGTAGCCGGTGCCCGCCGTTGCGCTTTTGCCGACCCGCAACTCGTTGGCAATTCCCCTGACCCGGTCGATGCCGGCCACGATGCGCTCGATCCCGGTCTTGCCGGATTCATCCGGGACTCGTCCGGTGAGCAGGACAAAACGGTTGAAGCTGGTCACGTTAACCTGCACATTTTGCCGGTATTTTTCCCCGATCCGTTGCCTTGCGGTGTGCTCAATGTTGCGGTCATCCTGCAGCGTCTCGGCATTGCGCCGCTCGTGCGCGGCGGTGTTGCCGGGGCCGGATGTCTGCGCGCATCCCTGCAGCAAGGCAAGCAGCGCGATCAGGACGATGCGGCGCTTCATTATTCGCCTCCCAACAGAATGTGGTCGATCACATCGCACAGGCAGTGCAAAATCAGCAGATGCATTTCCTGCACCCGCGCGGTATTTTTGGCCGGCACGCAAAGGTTGAAATCGTTTTCGTTGAGGATTGCCGCCAACTGCCCGCCGTCGCGTCCGGTCAGCGCCACCACCCGCATGCCGCGCTCGTGTGCCGCATTGACCGCTTCGACCACGTTGGCGGAATTGCCGCTGGTGGAAATGGCAACCAACACGTCGCCTTCCATGCCCAGCGCGCGCACCTGCTTGGAGAAAATCTGCGCAAAATCGTAGTCGTTGGCAATGGATGTCAGCACCGAGCTGTCGGTGGTAAGCGCCACTGCCGGCAAGCCCGGGCGCTCGATTTCAAAGCGGTTGATCAGCTCGGCGGCAAAATGCTGGGCATCGGCGGCCGAACCGCCGTTGCCGCAGGTCAGAATCTTGCCGTCGTGCATCAGACAATCGACCATTGCCTGCGCGGCACGCGCGATGGGTGCGGCCAGCACCTGCTTGCTTTGCAGGTTGACGGCGGCGCTGTCGTCAAAATGTTTGCTGACGCGTTTGGCGAAAGGCATATCGGTGGAACTCCAATTAAAACGGACTGATTTTAACCCAATTCGAACGCGCCCTTGACCCACTCAATGGCGCTTTCGCCGCTGGCCTGCGCCAACAGCAGGGCATCGAAGCGGCACGGCGGCACGGGCGAGACACGGGACAGATAGTGCTGGGCGGCGAGAATCAGCTTGTGTTGCTTGCGCGCATCGATGCTGGCCGCCGCGCCGCCAAAATCGGCCCGGCTACGCAAGCGGACCTCGGCAAACACCAGTGTCGCGCCGTCGCGCAGAATCAGGTCGATTTCGCCAAAACGGCAACGATAGTTAGCCTGTACCAGTTGCAAACCCTGGCGCTGCAGGAACCGCGCGGCGGTCTGTTCTGCCTGCGCGCCGGACTTC
>CAYTZF010000212.1:0-1564 GCA_964442265.1 uncultured Sideroxydans sp. | reverse complement strand
GAAGAAAGATCGGCACGCTGGCGTTCTGAAGCGGGCACGCCGCCGCCCAAACGGGTGGAAGTGGTCGGTGATCACATCAGCGCAGATGCCGCCTATCGTCTGGCCTGCGAAGGGACTGCGCTGCTGTGGCGCGGCGACTTTCAGAACGCGCGTCAATTGTTGCAGGCAATGGCGCGCCGGGCGGACGGGCGGCCGCGCAAAGCCAAACCACAACCTGCCGCGCCCAAAGACGCATTCAATCTGCACCGCCTGGCCCAATCGCAGCGTGCCCGCACCTTGGGTAGGCTGCTGCTGCCGTTCGAGGCGGACCACAGTGTGCCGTTACGTCGCGCGCCCGATGTCAGCGCCGCCTGTACCGAGGCTTATGGCGTGGCGACAGAGCCCTACGTCGCCTCGCTGCGCGGGCTGCAAGGATTGATCGGCGCCCACGAATGGCGCAAGAACGGCGTCGAGATTCCAGCACTGGGTGCGCGCATCCATCCCCCCTACGGCGTGTTCGCCCCGATACGCGGCGAGTATGTCGGGCTGGTGAACGAAGCGCCTTTACCTGCCTCATTGAAGAGTCAATCCGCGGCGTTCGATATTGGCACCGGCACCGGCGTGTTGGCGGCGGTGCTGGCGAAGCGCGGCATCCGGCACATCGTCGCCACCGACCAGGATCAGCGTGCGCTGGACTGCGCCCGTGAAAATTTAACCCGGTTCGATTTCGCCGCACAGGTGGAGGTGGTGCAGGCAGACCTGTTTCCCGCAGGGCGCGCCCCACTCATCGTGTGCAATCCACCGTGGCTTCCCGCCCGCCCCAGCTCACCGCTTGAAGCTGCCATCTTTGATCCCGAGAGTCGCATGTTGCGCGGCTTCCTTGATGGGCTGGCGGCACATCTGGAGGTGGGCGGAGAAGGCTGGCTGATCCTCTCCGATCTGGCCGAGCATCTGGGGCTGCGCACTCGTGACGAATTGTTGGCGGCCATTGATGCGGCGGGATTGAAGGTGCTGGGCAGGCAGGATGTCAAACCGGATCATCCACGCGTTGCGGATACCCGCGATGCGCTCCATGCGGCGCGGGCCGCAGAGATCACTTCGCTGTGGCGGCTAGGTTGATGATGTTGCCTTACACAGCGGTCAGTTAGTTAGGCGACATCTATTCGAACAACCGAAATTATTACTCAAGCCAACTCACTGTTGTGGGAGCCCGATTTATCGGGCGATTGGTAAGGTGACCATCGCCCGATAAATCGGGCTCCCACATTTCAGCTTCCATTTTTGTAGCTTTAATTTCTGACTGCTGAATAAGTGCAGGAATTGCAGTTCACCCCTGAAGCGGTGTGGGGTTACTGCGTAAGCAGCCGATTGCGGGACAACGAAGTTGCGGTGAAGGCTCATGCGCGTAGCGCGTTATGCCGTAACCAATGACCGCTTGCAGCCCTTCCCGCACCGCCGGCTCCGCCGCACCGTGTCAGGGCTGCTCTGTGCTAGAATGCGCCCTTCGTTTTTGTACCACTTCAGCTTATTAATAGGTCGCACATGGAACAACAATTCGCCAAAGAAACCCTGCCGGTCAGCCTTG
>CAYTZF010000211.1:0-2294 GCA_964442265.1 uncultured Sideroxydans sp. | reverse complement strand
AAACAGCTCGCCGGCCGATTGTAGGCGGGGTTTCACCCAAAGGGCGCAAGAACCTCTTCGAGGTAACCCGACATGTCGGGCTGAAGCCCGACCTACAATTCAAAGATACTGAACCTCTACCACTTCGTATTCCCGCACCCCACCCGGCGCCTGCACTTCGGCAATATCACCCTCTGACTTGCCGATCAGCGCCCGCGCGATGGGTGAACTGATGGAAATCTTGCGATGTTTGATATCGGCCTCGTCGTCGCCGACGATCTGGTAAGTCACCACATCGCCATTATTCACGTCTTCCAGCACCACGGTCGTGCCAAACACGACGCGGCCATCTGTTGCCAGCGTCTTCGGATCGATGATCTGCGCGCTGCCCAGTTTGAATTCCAGCTCGACGATACGTCCCTCGACGAAGGACTGCTTCTCTTTGGCCGCATCATATTCGGCATTTTCCGACAGGTCGCCCTGCGCGCGCGCCTCGGCAATGGCGGTAATCACCGCCGGTCTTTCCACGGTTTTCAGGCGGTGCAACTCTTTGCGCAATAGGTCCGCGCCGACCACGGTCAAAGGCGTTTTGCTCATCATTTGTTTCCTTATTGAATACTGGAGTGCAAGGCTTGCAGGTCGTACACCTGCAATTCGGTCAGGTGCTGCATACCCAGACAGGCGGCGCGCGCGCCGGCCAGCGTAGTGTAATAGGTGACGCGGCCTTGCAAAGCGGCATGGCGGATGGAATAGGAATCCTTCATCACCGACGGTTTGCTGTCCACCGTGTTGATGATCAGGCTGACTTCCCCGTTCTTGATCATGTCGAGAATGTGCGGACGCCCTTCCGCCACCTTGTTCACCACAACCACCTCCACCCCGGCCGCAGTGATGACCGACCCAGTGCCGCGTGTCGCCAGAATGGTAAAGCCCAACTGTTTCAGGGTGCGCGCAACTTCTGCGGCACCCGTCTTGTCTTCTTCGCGCACACTGATGAACACCTTGCCGCTCTTCGGCAATTTCACGCTGGCGGCAAGTTGCGATTTGACGAACGCTTCGGCAAACGTCGTGCCGACACCCATCACTTCGCCGGTAGATTTCATCTCCGGGCCGAGGATGGTGTCCACGCCGGGGAACTTGATGAACGGGAACACCGCCTCTTTCACCGAGTAATAAGGCGGGATAACCTCTTTCGTTATTCCCTGCGCAGCCAGCGACTGGCCGGCCATGCAACGCGCGGCGATCTTGGCCAACGGCACGCCGCTCGCTTTGGACACAAAGGGCACGGTGCGCGAGGCGCGCGGATTTACTTCCAGCACATACACCGTCTCGCCCTGGATGGCGAACTGCACGTTCATCAGGCCAACCACATTGAGCGACTGCGCCATCGCCACGGTCTGGCGGCGCAATTCATCCTGCAGCCTGGCGGACAGCGAATACGGCGGCAACGAACAGGCCGAGTCGCCGGAATGCACGCCCGCCTGCTCGATGTGTTCCATGATGCCGCCGATGATGACCTGCTTGCCGTCGGACACCGCATCCACATCGACCTCGATCGCATCGTTGAGGAAACGGTCGAGCAGGATGGGCATGCGTTCCGGATAGGTTCCGGCCAACTCTTCCGCATCGCGCATGTAGCGTTCGAGGTCGGGCTGCGCATGGATGATCTCCATGCCGCGGCCGCCCAGCACGTTGCTTGGCCGCATCACCAGCGGATAGCCGATCTCGGCCGCCCCGGCGACCGCATCCGCCACATTGCTGGCGGTGCGATTGGGCGGTTGCTTCAGATCCAGTTCGCGCAACATCGCCTGGAAACGCGCACGGTCTTCCGCCATGTCGATCATGTCGGGCGTGGTGCCGATAATCGGCACGCCATTCTTTTGCAGGCCGTGCGCCAGGCTGAGCGGCGTCTGCCCGCCGTACTGCACGATCACGCCGACAGGCTTCTCCACGGCCACCACTTCCAGCACATCCTCCAGCGTCAGCGGCTCGAAGTACAAACGATCGGAAGTGTCATAGTCGGTGGAGACCGTTTCGGGGTTGCAGTTGACCATGATGGTTTCGTAGCCGTCCTCGCGCATCGCCAGCGCGGCATGCACGCAGCAATAGTCGAACTCGATGCCCTGACCGATGCGGTTCGGTCCGCCGCCCAGCACCATGATCTTCTTGTTGCCGGTCGGTTGCGACTCGCACTCTTCCTCGTAGGTGGAATACATGTAGGCCGTGTTGGTGGCGAATTCGGCGGCACAGGTATCGACGCGCTTGAATACCGGAAGAATCGCCAGTGCATGCCGGTAAGCGCGCACCGCCGCCGC
>CAYTZF010000210.1:0-2459 GCA_964442265.1 uncultured Sideroxydans sp. | reverse complement strand
GAGTTTCACGTTAAACGGGTACAAACGACCTCCAGTTTTCCGGCAGCCAGCGCAAATCGCGCGGTTCATCCACATCATGCAACATTTGCCCGACATAGACCGACATGCCGAGACGGGCGAATTGTTGCAGCGTACTGACCGCCACCGCATCGGTGCTCCACGGGATGTTGCCGAACAGCGCGGCATTAAAACAATCCAGTCCGAGCAGGGCGTAACCGCCGTCCGCCGTGCAATGGATCGTCGCGTCGTGATCGAACAGGCGTTGCCGCGCCTCTTCCAGCAGTTGCGGCGTCAACTCGGGGCAGTCGGTGCCGATCAGGATGACCTGCTCGCCCTGCTCGATTCGCCGGCGCGCGGCGCGCGCCAGCCGCGCGCCGAGATCGCCATCTCCCTGATCGCTGCTCTCGATTTCCTGCGGCAAGTCGATGCCGCGCCAGGCTTCGTCCACGATGGCGGGGGTCACACACAATTCGACCCGGCCGATTTGCGCTTTCAGTGCGCTGCGCACGGTTTGCAGCAGCATGCGCCGCGCCAGCCCCGCCGCACCCTGCATGCCCAGTACCGGGATCAGGCGGGTCTTGGCAAACCCCGGTCTGGGGGCCTTGGCAAAGATGATGATACGCGCCGGTTTCATTGGTATTGCTCGGCAAGCACGGCGGCATCAATCCCGCGCCAGTATTCCCAGCGCAGGCGCCACATCAGGAAGATGGTGCGCCACACACCGCGCGTTTCCCAGCGCCGGCCGGAGGTGTTGACGCATTGGCGCAGACAGGCGGGCGGCGAAATTTTCTTGAGGCGTTTGCTCATCTCGACATCCTCCATCAGGGGTTGCACGGGAAAACCGTCCAGCCGCAAAAAAATCTCGCGTTGCATGAATATCGCCTGGTCGCCGGTGGCGATGCCGGTCCAGCACGAGCGCACGTTCATCGCTGCCGCGATCACCTTGAGCATGAACGGGCGGCCGACGATGCACACATCGAAACGACCCCAGCAGCGGCCGCCGTCCGCCAGCGCCCGCAGGATATGGTGGGGGGCGCCCGGCGGCAACCGGGTGTCGGCATGCAAAAACAGCAGCGCCTCTCCGCTCGCCGCCGCCGCGCCCGCGTTCATTTGCAGCGCGCGTCCGCGCCCGGCGCGCACCAGCCGGAACCCGGCCACTTCGACCAGCGCGGCGGAGCCGTCGGTGCTGCCACCGTCGGCAAAAATGATTTCGTGTCCGTTGCGATGCAGCGGCAGCAAGTGAGCGAGCAGGTCGGGCAACTGGCGCGCTTCGTTCAAAACGGGAATGACCACCGACAGACGCATCATGCCCCCTTGCCCGGCGCGGTTTCGGCGGAGACGTATTGCGCCTTGCCATGGCGCGCGCGGATCCAAACTTTGAGCGCGATGAAGATCAGCACCATCGCGCCCGCCACGGCCAGCAGCGCGGAATGGGCGGACTGCATCTGTTCGAACACCCGGTTGATCTCTTCCGCCAGCAGCCAGCCGCCGCCCACCACCGCGCTTGCCCACAACAGCGCGCCGATGCTGTCGTAGAGCAGGAATCGGGGCCAGGACAAGCCGGCAATTCCCGCCATGGGCGAGGCAAAGGTGCGGAAACCCGGAACGAAACGCGCCACGATCAGACTGCGCGGGCCGAAGCGGACCAGCATCTGCTCGGTTTTCATCATGCAGGCGGAAGAGCCAAAACTGAAACGGCAGTAGAGCTGCACCAGGCGCGCGGCGCCGATGCGCCCGACGAAGTACCAGATGCTGTCGCTCAATATCGCCGCGGCGGCCGCCGTCAGTACCACCGGCAGCCAGCCCAGCACGCCGCCGGCAACCATGCTTCCGGCCAGCAGCAACGTCACTTCGCTGGCCATTGGAATCCCCGCGTTTTCCAGCATGACCCCGCCGAATACCGCGCCAAGTCCGTATTCGGAGAACAAGCCCAGGATTTTTTCTTTGAGGTCATCCATGCCGATTCACCCGGTTGTGATGCCTAGCCCCGGCGCCAGGCGTGGTAGCGTTCCAGCCAGTGCAACACCGCCTGCGGCGCATGCGCGCGCTTCCATTCGCCGGCGGCATATTTGTTCGCCTCGGCCAACGTCGGGTAGATGTGGATAGTGCCAAGAATTTTGTTTAGCCCCAAACCGTGTTTCATCGCCAGCACGAACTCCGCCAGCAGGTCGCCGCCGTGTTCGCCCACGATGGTCACGCCGAGAATCTTGTCCTTGCCCGGCACGGTCAGCACCTTGACGAAGCCGTGCGCGGTGCCGTCGGCGATGGCGCGATCCAGTTCTTCATTGTTGAATTTCACCACTTCGTAGGGGATGTTTTTTTCGCGCGCTTCCTGCTCGTTCAATCCGACGCGCGCCACTTCGGGGTCGATGAAGGTGGACCAGGGGATGACGGAATAGTCCACCTTGAAGCGCTTGAAATGGCCGAACAGCGCATTCACCGCCGCATACCAGGCCTGA
>CAYTZF010000209.1:0-3645 GCA_964442265.1 uncultured Sideroxydans sp. | reverse complement strand
GCCTGGTGCGCGAACTGGGGCCGGTGCTGGCGGCGCTGCTGTTCGCCAGCCGCGCCGGCTCGGCGATGACCGCCGAGATCGGCCTGATGAAGGCGACCGAACAGATTGCCGCGATGGAAATGATGGCGGTCAACCCGATTGCGCGCGTGGTTGCGCCGCGCTTCTGGGCCGGCGTCATCTCGATGCCGCTGCTCGCCGCCATCTTTTCCGCGATGGGCGTGTTCGGCGGCTACCTGGTCGGCGTGGTGCTGATCGGCGTGGATGCCGGCTCGTTCTGGTCGCAGATGCAATCCGCCGTCGATGTGCGCAACGACATCGTCAACGGCATCATCAAGAGTTGCGTTTTCGGCGTGGTGGTCACCCTGATCGCCCTGTTCGAGGGATTCGATGCGCCGCCGACCGCGGAAGGGGTATCCGGCGCGACCACGCGCACGGTGGTCGAGTCATCGCTTGCCATCCTGATGCTCGACTTTATTTTGACTGCATTTATGTTTCGGGGGGTTTGATCATGCAACGGACAGTACTTGATTTGTGGGTGGGCGCATTCGTGCTGGCGGGAATCGGCGCGCTGGTTATTCTGGCCTTCAAAGTGGGCAACATGAGCACCTATAACGGCTCCGAAACCTATCGCCTGCAAGCCTATTTCACCAACATCGGCGGCTTGCGCCCGACCGCCTCGGTGCGCAGCGCCGGGGTGCTGGTGGGACGGGTCGGCGCGATCACCCTCGACACCGAACGCTACCAGGCGAAGGTCGAGCTGGATATCGACAAACGCTACCGCTTTCCGTCCGATACTTTCGCCAACATCCTCACCTCCGGCCTGCTCGGCGAGCAATACATCGGCCTGCTGCCGGGCGGCGACGACGAGATGCTGGCGGAGGGCGGGCAGTTCAGGCAAACCCAATCCGCCATGGTGCTGGAAGAACTGATCGGCAAATTCATGCTCAACCAGGCCGACGCCAAAAAATAACCGGGAGAACCAGATGAAACGTATTTTTGCTTTATTGCTGGCCGGCCTGATCAGTCTGCCCGCGTTCGCCCAGCGCAACGAATCCACCCCGGACGGGCTGATCATGAACACGGTGGACAAAGTGCTGGAAATCGTGCGCAAGGACCAGGCCATCGTGACCGACCGGCAGCGTCTGTTCACCCTGGTCGAAACTGCCATCGTCCCTCATTTCGACTTCGCCCGCATGACCCGGCTGGCCGTGGGAAGGCCGTGGCGCGACGCCACCTCCGAACAAAGAACCGCACTCACCACCGAATTCCGCAATCTGCTGGTGCGCACTTACACTGTGACATTCAGCAATTATGCCGAGCCGAAGATCAGTCTGAAATCGGTGCGCATGCTGGATGAAAAAGAAGCCACCGTGCTCACCGAGATCATGATTCCGGACGGGCGCGTGGTGGCGGTCAACTACGAAATGCGCAAGGGTGACGGCGGCTGGAAAGTGTTCGACGTGGTGGTGGAAGGCATCAGCCTGGTGACCAGCTACCGCAACTCTTTCGCCGACCAGATCGGGCGCGACGGCATCGACGGCCTGATCCGCTCGCTCGTTGAGAAAAATCAGGCTTCCCGGGTCGCCGCCCAGCCCGTTGCGGTGAAAACCAATTGATCCGTATCGAAAATGACCGCCTGCTGATTTCCGGGCCGCTGACCCTGGAAACCATCGGTGAAATCGCCGCCACCCCGCTTTGCGCCGAACAACCGGTGCGGGTGATCGACCTGGGCGAAGTGGAAAAAGTCGATTCCGCCGCGGTCGCGCTGCTGCTGCACTGGCTGCGCCAGGTCGCGCAAAAGGAATGCAAGCTCTCCTTCGCCAACGTGCCGAAAGAACTGCACAGCCTCGCCGCGCTGTATGACGTGGCCGACATTCTGGCGCTGACCCCCGGCGAAAAAACAGCGGGTTAAAATTCGATCTACACAGCAAGTGGATTTGCAGGTCGGGTTTTAACCCGACGCGGCCCGGCAAATTGACACGGAATGTCGGGTTGAACCCAGACCCGCACAAACAGGATCCATCATGCAAAAACTGGCCATTCGCGGCGGCGCGCCCTTGCACGGCGAAGTCCGCATCTCCGGCGCCAAGAACGCCGCCCTGCCCATCATGTGCGCCGGCCTGCTCACCGCCGAGCCGCTGCACCTGACCAACCTGCCCGACCTGCACGACGTCGGCACCATGCGCAAACTGTTGCAGCAGATGGGCATCAGCGCCGCCACCGCGCCGGGCGAGATTACTTTCACGGGCGACAAGATCACCCACTGGGAAGCGCCCTACGACATGGTGAAGACCATGCGTGCCGCGATTCTCGTGCTGGGGCCGCTGCTTGCGCGCTTCGGCGATGCGCGCGTGTCGTTGCCCGGCGGCTGCGCCATCGGCTCGCGCCCGGTCGATCTGCACATCAAGGGTTTGCAGGCGATGGGTGCCGAGATCACCATCGAGCACGGCTACATCCACGCCAAAGCCAAACGCCTCCAGGGTGCGCGCATCTTCTTCGACCTGGTCAGTGTCACCGGCACCGAAAACCTGATGATGGCGGCTGCGCTGGCCGACGGCGTGACCGTGCTGGAAAACGCCGCGCGCGAGCCGGAAGTGGTCGATCTGGCGAACTGCCTGCGCGCGATGGGCGCGCAGATTGCCGGCGACGGCACTGACACGATCACCATCACCGGCGTAAAGGAGCTGCACGGCGCCAGCCACCGCATCATGCCCGACCGCATCGAGAGCGGCACCTTCCTCGTCGCGGCGGCGGCCACCGGCGGCCGCATCACCCTCACCGACACGCGCGCCGACCTCCTCGACACGGTGCTGGAAAAACTCGCCGAGGCCGGCGCGCAGATCAAAGTCGAAGGCGACACCATTCATCTGGAAATGTGCGGCAGGCCCAAGGCGGTCAACGTGCGCACCGCGCCGCATCCCGCCTTCCCCACCGACATGCAGGCGCAATTCATGGCGCTCAACTGCATCGCGGCAGGCAGCGCGATGGTGGTCGAAACCATCTTCGAAAACCGCTTCATGCACGTGCAGGAACTGCGCCGCCTGGGGGCGCAGATCGAGGTGGAAGGCAATACCGCCGTGGTGCGCGGGATCGAGCGCCTCGAAGGCGCGACCGTGATGGCCACCGACCTGCGCGCCTCCGCCAGCCTCGTCATCGCCGGGCTGGTGGCGCAGGGCGAGACCGTCATCGACCGCATCTACCACCTCGACCGCGGCTACGCACACATCGAAGCCAAACTCTCCCAACTCGGCGCAGACATCCGCCGGCTGAAATAATCCCGCCGCGCCCTGTGGGTCGGGTTTCATGTGGCAGCCCGATTCATCGGGCGATGGATCTGGCTGCACGCCTTATCGCGCAATCAATTGCGTTCCCACACAAGCCCGCTCCTCCCCAAAAAAACAGGGGAGACCGAAGGCTCTCCCGAGCTTGTCGAATGGCGTCTCTTGAGCGACAGTCGAAAGGTCTCCCCTGTTTCATTGCGGCCTGGCTGTGATGGGTATCGCTTGCGCTCAACCCATCCTTGTATCTTTATCTCCGTGGTGGTTAGCTACCACCGCACGAAGCAGAGGTAGCCTGAACCCATCCTTAAGGCATTGACCTTGTAGCGTAGATCAGGCCCTCTGCTTCACCTCTCGCCAGCACGGA
>CAYTZF010000208.1:0-1688 GCA_964442265.1 uncultured Sideroxydans sp. | reverse complement strand
GGGTTGTAATAGCCGTCGGTGTGCCATTTGATCGGGCGGTCGGTGTAGGGGATGTAGCGCTTGCGCGTGCCGTCATCGACCACGCGGATGGAGGAGATGCCGTCTTCTCCCGCCAGCCAGTTGGCATCGAGCTGTTCCAATCCGAATTGGCGGCCGAGCAGGCGTGGCAGGTCGGTATCCTCGTCGAGCATCTTGCCGGCATAGATCGCCATGTTGCAACGGCGGACGCGATCTGCCATTGCCGAATGCTCGGACGCGGTGAGGGCGCGCGGGTCGCGCACTTCCACGATCAGTTCATTGATGGAGTTCGGCGCAGTCGCCAGTTTCTGTTCGCGCCAGCGCAGGTAGCCGTCTGCGTTGTTCAAATCAAAAGGGGAGGGCATTCAGTCTCCGCTGACCGACTCACGATGACGCGCCGGTCTGGGCTCATCCTCCTTCAGTCCGCGCAGGGTCTTTTCCACCATCTGCACAGCTTCCGGGGCCTCGAAGGTGATCAGCGGATCGAGCGCCCATTGGGCATCTTCCTCGTTCAGCACTTTGCCGATGCACCAGGCGAGATAACGATAGAAATGATAGTCAGGCCCCGCCTCATCGTAACCAAACTCGGCATACTCTCCTGAGCGGCGGTTGAGATGGTCGATAAAGTCCTGCTTGCAGGTCTTCAAGTCGCCATCGAGCAGGCGGCTGCGATTTTCGGCATAGGTTGCGCCGACCCGGTTTGCCAGATTGCCGGTGAAAACAGCGCGGCCTTCCGCATCAAGCTGGCGGTACACGATGCGGTCTGCCACCAGCACAAGGAAGATGAGGAACTCGGCCAGAAAATCGAAATATTGGGGTCCGACCTCCACGTCGAAGTTGGATTGGCGCGTGTTTTTCAGCGCGTTGTCGGCGATGCGCCAGAGCGTGAAAGCGAGCGCGTCGGACAGCTCCTGCGGCGAGCGGGCGCGGCCTTCCCTGAACCAGCGGCTTTTGATGCGGATGGCCACGCTCTCAACCCTTGCGGATGTAGAACTCGTGCACGCCGGCGCCGGCTTCGATTGTTTCGAGCAGGGTCATGCCGGTGGCGGAAGCCCAGCCGCCGATGTCGGAGGCCACGCCGGGGCAGTCGCTGACCAGGCGCAGGATCTCGCCGGTCTGCATCCCGTTCAGCAGTTTTTTGGCTTCGACAATGGGGCCTGGGCAGACCGCCCCGCGAATATCCAGTGAAACATTAGCCTTGAGGCGGTTGGCGGCTTCGCCTTTCTGGATGTGATAGCCGGTGCCGCCACCCGCCATCTTCTCGGTTTTCAGGATTTGGTTGCCGGTTTGTTTGGCCCAGACGAACAGATCGTCCGGTGTGCCCGGGCAGTCCGACACCAGCAGGAGCACCTGCCCCTCGCTCAATTCGTCCATCATGCGCTTCGCGCCAATCAGCGGCCTCGGGCAGGACAGCCCTTTCATGTCGAGTACTACGTTGACCATCTTCATCTCCATTTCGCTCTCCTTAATAACCGCCTTTACCCAGCGGTTGGGGTAGTCCGGCAACCTTTGCCGCCTGCTTGGCCGGCCCCATCGGGAACAGGTCATATACCGCCTTGCTGTCCGCTTCCGGCCAGAATTCGTTGATGTCTTTCAACATGCCACGGAAATGCGGGGTGTGACCGTGTTCGCGGTATTGCTCGCGCATGTAATTGATGATTTCCCAATGT
>CAYTZF010000207.1:0-5105 GCA_964442265.1 uncultured Sideroxydans sp. | reverse complement strand
ATTCCCTTTTTACAAACCGCACAAGCTCCAGCACGAGAACTTCATCCGGGAATGCACCGCCTTTCACCAGCGCGCCCAGGCGGGCGAGCATGTTACCCACAAGGCGCTGGCATTCGTCAAACCGTGGATGGTCAAACACATCCGGGGAGATGATCTGGATTACGCAAACTTTGTGCGGCGGCATATCGAAAGCGGAGCGGAGCCTGTCGTGCCCTGGCATTTGCGCACCCTGAACCGTTTTTTTCCAAAGCGCGGAAAATAGCCGCCCCGACCCTGCCTGGGACGGCGCGCGTTTCAGTGCGCTTCGTCCCAGTTCGGCCCCTCGCCCAGCCCCACTTCCAGGGGCACTTTCAATTCTGCAACGTTGCACATCAGTTCGCGCACCCGCATTGTCACTTGCGCCAGCTCTGATTGCGGCACTTCCAGCACCAGTTCGTCGTGCACCTGCATGACAAGTTTGGTTTGCAGCTTCTCTTTTTCCAGCCAGTCCTGCACCGCGATCATCGCCAGTTTGATCAGGTCGGCCGCCGTGCCCTGCATCGGCGCATTGATGGCGGCGCGCTCGGCGGCCTGTCTTCTCATGCCGTTGGCACCGTTGATCTCCGGCAACCACAGCCTGCGCCCGAACCAGGTTTCGACGAAACCTTGCGCCTTCGCCTGCTCGCGTGTGTCGTCCATGTAACACTTCACCCCGGGGTAGCGCGCAAAGTAGAGGTCGATGTATTGCTGCGCGGCACTGCGCTCGATCCCGAGTTGGCTGGCCAGGCCGAAGGCGGACATGCCGTAGATGAGCCCAAAGTTGATGACCTTGGCGTAGCGGCGCTGTTCGCTGCTTACGCCGCCCAGCGACACGCCGAACACCTCGGCGGCGGTGGCGCGGTGGATGTCCTCGCCGTTGGCAAACGCCTTGAGCAGTCCTTCGTCGCCGGACAGGTGCGCCATGATGCGCAGCTCGATCTGCGAATAGTCGGCAGAGACGATGCGCGAACCTTCGGGCGCGATGAAGGCTTCGCGGATGCGGCGACCCTCCGGCGTGCGGACGGGAATGTTCTGCAGATTGGGGTCGCTCGACGCCAAACGTCCGGTGACGGCGACGGCTTGCGAGTAGCTGGTATGTACGCGACCCGTCTTGGCGTTCACCATCAGCGGCAGTTTGTCGGTGTAGGTGGATTTGAGTTTCGCCATGCCTCTATGCTCCAGCAACAGTTTGGGCAGCGGGTAGTCAAGTGCCAACTCCTGCAACACTTCTTCGTCGGTCGAGCGCCCGCCGGTCGCGGTTTTCTTCTTCGACGGGATGCCGAGCTTGTCGAACAGGATTTCCTGTAGCTGTTTGGGCGAGGCCAGGTTGAACGGCTGCCCGGCCAGTTCGAACGCCTGTGCTTCGATGGCCATGATCTTCTCGCCCAGCTCGCGGCTTTGCCGTGCCAGCTTGGTGCTGTCGATCAGCACGCCGTTGCGTTCCATCCTGAACAGCACCTCGCGCACCGGTAATTCGAGCTTGCGATAGACCTCTTCCAGACGGCCCTGCAACTGCGGCGACAACGTTTGATGCAGTTGCAACGTGATGTCAGCGTCCTCCGCCGCGTAGCGCGTGGCGGCGTTGAGATCAACCTGGTCAAAACCGATCTGCTTGGCGCCCTTGCCCACCACGTCGGTGTAACTGATGGTGTTCAGACCGAGATGACGCAAAGCCAGATTGCCCAGATCGTGCGGCTTGTGCGATTCGAGCACGTAGGATTGCAGCAAGGTGTCTTCGGCAATGCCGCGCAGCGCGATGCCGTGGTTGGCGAAAATGTGCTGGTCATATTTGAGGTTCTGCCCCAGTTTTTTATGCGCCGCGCTTTCCAGCCAGAGTTTGAGTTTTTGCAGCGCCTGCTCAAGACTGATCTGGTCCGGCGCGCCCGGGTAGTGGTGCGCCAAAGGCAAATAGGCGGCATGAATGGCGTGTTTTTGCGGGTCTGGATTCATCCCGACTAACGATGCCTGTCGGGATGAGTCCAGACCCGCACTGCTTTCAGCAATTGCAAATGAGATGCCGACCAGTTGCGCCACCATCGGATCGAGTCCGGTGGTTTCGGTGTCGATGCTCACCAGCGGTGCAGCCATCAGCCTTTCCAGCCAGGCATCGAGTTGGGCGGCGGTGAGGATGGATGCGTAGTTGGAGGTGTCGTTGCTTGCCGTCACCGCTGCAGCGGCGGGCGCGGCATCGAAACGACGCGGCGCGGCATTGCGCGCTGTCTTTTCCGGTGCATCGCCGTCCAGGTCGCGCAGCAGCGTCCTGAAACCGAAATGCTGGTACAGCGCGCGCAATTTTCCCGTGTCCACGGGCGGCGCGAGCAGTTCGTCATAACGTTGGGGCAAAGGCACATCGCACTTCACCGTGACCAGACGGCGGCCCTGCGGCAACCAGTCCAGCGCGGCGCGCAGATTGTCGCCGACCGCGCCTTTCACTTCGTCCGCATGGGCGATGAGATTGTCGAGCGAGCCGTATTCGGCCAGCCATTTCACCGCCGTTTTCGGCCCGCATTTGGTCACGCCGGGCACGTTGTCCACCGTATCACCGACCAGCGCCAGATAATCCACGATGCGTTCGGGCGGCACGCCGAACTTGGCGGTTACGCCCGCTTCATCCAGCACTTCATTGCTCATGGTGTTGACCAGCATGACTCGCGGGTTGACCAGCTGCGTCAGGTCTTTGTCGCCGGTGGAGATGATGCAGCGCGCGCCTTCTGCGGAAGCCTGCCGTGCCAGGGTGCCGATCACGTCGTCGGCTTCCACGCCGTCCACCATCAGAATGTTCCAGCCGGCAGCCGCCACCGCTTCGTGCAACGGTTCGATCTGCGCGCGCAGGTCGTCCGGCATCGGCGGGCGATGCGCCTTGTAGTCGGGATACCAGTCGTCGCGAAACGTCTTGCCCTTCGCATCGAACACACAGGCGCTATAATCCGCCGGGAAATCGGCGCGCAAGCGGCGCAGCATGTTGAGCACGCCGTGGATCGCGCCGGTCGGCTCGCCCTGCGGGCTGCGCAGGTCGGGCATGGCATGGAAGGCGCGGTACAGATAGGACGAACCGTCCACCAACAACAGGGTTTTCAATTTAGGATCACCATGAACAACGATATGAAACTGCCGCCGACCCAATCGCCCGAACTGATGCAGTCGAAGGAGTCGTGGCGGGTGTTCGGCATTATGTCAGAATTCGTCTCCGCGACCGAACGCCTGAACAACATCCATCCGGCGGTGAGCCTGTTTGGCAGCGCGCGCACCGCGCACGATCATGCCTATTACCAGTTGGCCGAAGAAATCTCGCGCCTGCTGTCGGACGCCGGCTTCTCGGTGGTCTCCGGCGCCGGCCCGGGCATTATGGAAGCCGCCAACAAAGGCGCGTTCTACGGCAAGTCACCCAGCGTCGGCCTCAACATCCAGTTGCCGCACGAGCAGCACAACAACCCGTACCAGAATATCAGCCAGACTTTCCACCACTTCTTCACGCGCAAGGTGATGTTCGTCAAATTCGCCAGCGCCTATGTGGTGATGCCGGGCGGTTTCGGCACGCTGGACGAGCTGATGGAAGCGCTGACCCTGGTGCAAACCGGCAAGACGCGGCGCATTCCGATCATTTTGGTCGGCAGCCATTTCTGGGGCGGCATGGTGGACTGGTTCAAGACTGCCCTGCTGCAGGAAAAAATGATCGCCGCTGCCGATATCGATCTGATCCAGATCATCGACGAGCCGGAACAAGTCGTGGCCGCCATTTTCAAACACTACGAAACGCGCGGCTTCGAGCCTTCGGCAGCGGAACGCGAAATGCAGCTCAACCTTTGACGGAAACCATCATGCGCAAAACCATACTGTTCCTTGCCTGCCTGTTTGCCCCGCTTGCCCAGGCTGCCGACCAGCCGCCGATTCCTCCCAGCGTCAGCGACGACACCACCGCACAGCCCGAAGTCACCATCACCCACGAAGCCGCGCAGACGGTGGAAGAGTATCGCGCCAACGGCAAGCTCTACATGATCAAGATTACGCCGAAACACGGTCTTCCCTACTATCTGGTGGATGATCGGGGCGACGGCAAGTTCTCGCGCCATGAAGGCCTGGATTCCGGCCTGCGTGTGCCGCGCTGGACCCTGTTCAGCTTCTAAGCGGCGAAAACTATGGCTGTTTTTACCCGCGTTACCGATGCCGAGATCACGGTCTGGCTGTCCCACTATTCGCTCGGCACCTTGCAGGGATTGCAGGGCATCCCGGCCGGCATCGAGAACACCAATTATTTTGTCACCACCAGCAATGGCCGTTTCGTCCTCACCCTGTTCGAGAAGCTGACTGCGGATGAGCTGCCGTTCTATCTGAATCTGATGGCGCATCTGGCGCGCCACGGCATTCCCTGCCCGGCACCGATGGCCGATCGCCACAACCGGTTCCTGGGCGAGTTGAACGGCAAGCCGGCCTGCATTGTCAGCCGCCTGCACGGCAAATCGACCCTGCAACCCACCGTGGCGAATTGCACCGCGGTCGGCGCGATGCTGGCGCAACTGCACGTTGCCGGGCAAAGTTTCGGCGAACGCATGGCAAATCCGCGCGGACCCGCCTGGCGCGCGCAGGCGGCAACCGAGGTGACGCCGTTTCTGCCGCCGGATGCCGCCGAACTGTTGCGCGAGGAGATCGCCCTGCACGCGCACAACGACCCCGGCGACTTGCCGCAAGGCGTGATCCACGCCGACCTGTTCCGCGATAATGTACTGATGGACGGCGAACGCGTGGGCGGACTGATCGATTTTTATTTCGCCTGCAACGACGCGCTGCTGGTCGACGTGGCAATCACGGTCAACGACTGGTGCGTGGGCGCAAACAGCGCGCCGGATGCCACGCGCACCCGCGCGCTGTTGCGCGCCTACCACGCGGTGCGCCCGTTCTCGGCGGCGGAAGCCGCAGCCTGGCCAGGGATGCTGCGCCTGGCGGCGCTGCGTTTCTGGTTGTCGCGTCTGTATGATCTGCATCTGCCGCGTGACGGCGAACTGGTCAACGCGCACGACCCGGCCCGTTTCGAGCGCATCCTGCGCCAGCACATTGCAAACAAGAACCCCGTCTGGTTATAAGAGGAAATC
>CAYTZF010000206.1:0-2659 GCA_964442265.1 uncultured Sideroxydans sp. | reverse complement strand
CGCATGCTGGACGAGGCGGGGCAGGTGTTGTATGTGGGCAAGGCGAACCAGCTAAAGAAACGTGTCGGCTCGTATTTCCGCGACAGCAATCTGTCCCCGCGTATCCGTCTGATGGTGTCGCACATCGCGCGCATCGAGGTGACCGTGACGCGCTCGGAAGCGGAAGCGCTGCTGCTGGAAAACAATCTCATCAAGACACTCAAGCCGCGCTACAACATCCTGTTCCGCGACGACAAATCCTATCCCTACATCGTGCTGACCGGCGATCCATCGCCGCGCCTGACCTATTATCGCGGCACGACCGACAAGCGCCACCAGTATTTCGGGCCTTACCCCAACGCGCAGGCGGCGAAAGAAACCATCAACCTGTTGCAGAAAGTTTTCAGGTTGCGCACCTGTGAAGACGGTGTATTCAGCAACCGCACGCGCCCTTGTCTATTGCATCAGATCCATCGTTGCAGCGCGCCGTGCGTGAACATCATCAGTGCCGGGGCTTACGCCACCGACGTGCGCAATGCGGGTTTGCTGCTGCATGGGAAATACGATGAGGTGGAACAGCGCTTGCGCACGGCGATGGAGCAGGCGGCGGAGCAGATGGAATACGAACACGCCGCCGCCCTGCGCGACCAGCTGCAGGCTTTGCATACCGTGCAGCAGCAGCAGTTCGTGGAAAGCGGGCGCGCGACCGATGCCGACATTGTCGCGCTGGTCGGGGAGCAAGGGGCACTATGTTTGAATCTGGCGGTGGTGCGTGGCGGGCGCCACCTCGGCGACAAACCCTTCCTGCCGCAGAACGTGCAGGGACAGGATCGCGCCGAAGTGCTGCAAGCCTTTCTCGCGCAGCACTATCTGGAGCATCACGCGCCGCCCTTGATCGTGACCAATCTGGCGGTCGACGATGCCGCGCTGGCCGAATTGTTGAGCGAACAGGCCGGACACAAGGTGCAGATTCGCCACAGCGTCAGCGGCGAGCGGCGGCAATGGCTGGAGATGGCGCAGGCCAATGCACTGCTGGCCCTGCGCCGTCAGGCCGGTTTGCGGGCGGGACAGGTATTGCGCCGCGACGCCTTGCGCGCCGCGCTGGGCTTGCCCGATCTGCAGCGGATCGAATGTTTCGACATCAGCCACACCCTGGGCGAGGCGACGGTGGCTTCCTGTGTGGTGTATGACGAGCTGGAAATCCGGCCACAGGAATATCGTCGCTACAACATCGAAGGCATCACGCCAGGCGACGATTACGCCGCGATGCGCCAGGCTTTACTGCGGCGTTACCAGAAATTGCGGGCAGGCGAGGGCAAGCGACCCAACCTGGTTCTGATCGACGGTGGCGCCGGGCAATTGGGCATAGCGGTGGAGGTGATGACTGAATTGTGCCTGGCCGACATCGTCCTGGTCGGCGTGGCAAAAGGGGTGGAGCGCAAACCGGGAATGGAGCAATTGTTACGACCCGGCGCGGAAAAGCCTTTACAATTGCCGCCGGACAGTCCGGCTTTGCATCTGATCCAGCAAGTGCGCGACGAGGCGCACCGCTTTGCCATCAGCGGACACCGGGCGCGGCGCGGCAAGGCGCGCACCGCCTCATCGCTGGAAGAGATCGAAGGCATAGGCGAAAAACGCCGGCGCAATCTGTTAACCCACTTTGGCGGTCTGAAAGGTGTGCGGCAGGCGAACGTCGGGGAACTGGGGCGAGTGGAGGGCATTAGCCCGGAACTGGCCAAAAAAATATACAACCATCTGCATTGACATGCCAACCAACATTCCCAACCTGCTGACCTGGTTTCGCATCCTCCTGATCCCGGTGTTTATCGCCGTGTTCTACGTGTCGGACGAAACGTTGACTTTGCACCACAAGCATTTGCTTGGCACATTCGTCTTCTGGCTGGCCGCGATCACCGACTGGCTGGACGGTTATCTGGCGCGCGTGCTGAATCAGAGTTCGGCCTTCGGCGCTTTCCTCGACCCGGTCGCGGACAAACTGATGGTGGTCGCCGCGCTGGTCATCCTGCTCAAACTGGGCCATGTGGATGCGATCATCGCCTTCATCATCATCGGGCGCGAGCTGACCATTTCCGCTTTGCGCGAATGGATGGCTCAACTTGGCAAAAGCAAAAGCGTTGCCGTCTCCCTGTTGGGCAAGCTGAAGACCGTATTCCAGATGCTGGCGATCCTGTTCCTGCTGTATCAGGAATCCCTGTTCGGCATTCCGACCCGCATGTTGGGTACCGTCCTGATCTATCTTGCCGCCATCCTTACCCTGTGGTCGATGGTGTATTACCTGATGCTGGCGATGCCGCAACTCACCGCCAAGTCGCGTGATCAAAATTGATTTTCTGGGCTTGCCCTGTATAATGCCGCGCTCTCGGGGTGTAGCGTAGCCTGGTAGCGCGCCTGGTTTGGGACCAGGATGTCGGGAGTTCGAATCTCTCCACCCCGACCAAGTTCAGGTAGTACGAAGCAATGTTGGATGCCGAAAGAATTGTGCCCGTAGCTCAACCGGATAGAGCACCAGCCTTCTAAGCTGGGGGTTACAGGTTCGATTCCTGTCGGGCACGCCAATAGTTTTGCCGTTTCAACGGTGGCTGTAGCTCAGTTGGTAGAGCCCTGGATTGTGATTCCAGTTGTCGTCGGTTCGAGCCCGATCAGCCACCCCATATTCAGC
>CAYTZF010000205.1:0-3527 GCA_964442265.1 uncultured Sideroxydans sp. | reverse complement strand
GCGCTGCTTATTTTTGCCCAAGGCTCCGCCGTGGCACCCTTTGTGTACACGTTGTTTTAAGGAGAATTTGATTCGTTTCCCCCGGAGGCGCAGCACGGGTTTGTAGGTCGGGATTCATCCCGACAACACGAGGCGAACCTCAACTATGTCGGGTTAAAACCCGACCTACAGGGTGCGGCGTGGGTTTGTAGGTCGGGATTCATCCCGACAAAGCGCGGCAAACCTCAACTATGTCGGGTTAAAACCCGACCTACAGGGCGCGGCATGGGTTTGTAGGTCGGGATTCATCCCGACAACATGCGGAGAACCTCAACTATGTCGGGTTAAAACCCGACCTACAGGGTGCGACATGGGTTTGTAGGTCGGGATTCATCCCGACAACACGAGGCATGGGTTTGTAAGTCGGGATTCACCCGTTGGGCGTGCTACACTATGACCACTCTATATGACCATAGGAGAACGCAATGCAAACAGCGATCGGAGCGGGAGAGTTCAAGGCAAAGTGCCTGCAGCTTCTCGACGACATTGCCGAAAAACGCGGGACTTTGGTTATCACCAAGCATGGCAAACCCGTGGCCAGGCTGGTACCCGTTGAGCCGGAGCAACAACTGTTCGGAGCGCTCAAAGGAAGTGTTGTCGAAGAAATGGATATCGTTTCACCGATCAGCGCCGAATGGGAAGCCGCCAAGTGAGTCTGGTGCTGTTGGATACCCACGTTTGGGTGTGGTTGCTCAATGGCGACCGCAAGCTAAACCCGAAGGCGTTGAGAGCCATAGAGCAATCACTATCCGAAGAGGCCGTTCTGCTGTCTGCCATTTCGCCCTGGGAAGTAGCGATGCTGGTCAACAAAGGAAGCCTCACGCTGGATCGTGATGTAGGGGAATGGGTGAGCGCAGCCGCCAGTATCCCGGGTATCCGAATAGAACCGATCACCCCGGAAATCGCGGTTGCCAGCACACGACTTCCAGGAGAAATTCATCCTGATCCGGCTGATCGTATGATTGCTGCAACGGCACGCCATCTGGGCGCATTGCTGATCACTGACGATCGGCTATTACTTAACTATGGTGCAGCCAGACACCTGAAGGCTTTAAAGGCCGGAAGGTAAGCACTCCACCCACCGGAAAATCCGGATCCCGGAAATTTGCGGCCTCGAATTTGGGCAAAAAGGCATGAAAAAATTCTTTAAAGACACCCTCATCATCATCGCCGTCACCCTCGCCATGTTGGCGCTGATCGAGCTTGCCTTGCGTATTTTCTTTCCGCAATTCAAGCATGCCGGGCACACGATCACGTCGCTCGCCTTTGAATACAACCAAGACTACCTGGTCGCGCTCAAACCCAATATGGAAAAAGTATTTGTGCGGGACACGAGAGATGGAGGCGGGAAGGTCACCTGGAAAACCGATTCACTCGGTTTCCGGGGGGAGGGAATCGGCGAGAAAAATGCGCCGCGCGTGATCGTGTACGGCGATTCGAACGTGCACGCACGGTTTTCGCCCGACCATGAAACCTATCCGGCGGTATTGCAACAACTGATCGGCACGCAAATCAAGGGCGTGCAGGTCATCAATGCCGGCATGACCGGCGCCGGTCCAGATCAGAGCTTGCTGCGATTGCGCGAGCATTTTGCCAAGGTCAGTCCGGATGTGGTGATCTTCCATATCTTTGCCGACAATGATTATGGCGACATCATCAAGAACCGTTTGTTCGAGTTATCCGCGCAAGGCGAAATGGTGAAAACCGGTTTCCCGGTTACGGTTGACCCGAAATTGAATCCCGTCAGACTTGCGTTCAACAACCTGCTGAATCAGCTCTATCTTTATGGAGCGGTGAACAGTCTGCTTGCCGACATCAACGCATCGCGCGAAAGCCAGTTGAGCGAGGCGGAAAAAACGGAAAACACCCTGAATGAACTCGAACGCAACAGCACGCGCGCCTATGCCGTTTACAAGCAAGGCAAACCGCGCGAGTTTTCCCATTTCAAGGATTTCTACGATATCGACATTGCCGCCGATCCGGACTCCGAATCGGCGCGGACGAAAATTGCGTTAATGGAAAAGGTGCTGCTTGCGGCAAGTCAATTCTGCGCAGAAAAAAAAGCGGCCTTCATGGTGGTCGTGCAGCCGTCAAAGCTGGACCTGGTTGGGAATTGGCCTGAAAATTTGGCCCGGAAATATCCAAAATACCGACCGGAAAATTTGACCCGTCCCTTGAAAGAAATTTGCGCCAAGAACCGCTTCAACTGCATTCATTTGATCGACTATTATAGCCACGATGATCCCGCCAGCCTCTACATTGCCGATGGCCATTGGAGCGCCAAAGGCCAGCGCGTGGCGGCCGAAGAAACTTCAAGGGAAATCCTGCGGCTGTCTCAATCGGGCAAACAATGAAACCCCACAGACGATGAATTCACCCAATTTGGACCGATGATGAAAATTGCCTACGTTACCAGCTCTCTTGAAGGCAGCGGCGGGCCGTTGCCGATCCCGGCGGTTACCCGGGTGTTGCGCAACGCCGGCGCGCATGTCGAAGTCTTTGCCTTGGCCCGGCGCGATGGGCGTGCCCTGCCGCCGATGCTGGCAGATGGCTTGCAGGTGCACATCCGCGAAGGCGGGGACAATGACCACCTGGCGGCCTACCGCTGGCTGGATCGTGAAATCGCCGCCTACCAACCCGATCTGCTCTGGACCTCGGTGGCGCGCGCCAGCATCATCGGCCTGTTGCTCGGAAAAAAATATTCTGTGCCCGTCGTCTGCTGGCAACACAACGCCAATCTCAAATGGACGCGCAAGGTACTGTTCTATGCCTTGCGCAAACGCCCGGTGATGTGGGTCGGCGATTCGGATATGGTTACCGAAATTACCGCCAAACGCTTTCATGTACCGCCGGAGCGGATGGCATCCTGGCCACTGTTCTCCGTCAATCCCGATGCACCGCAAGCACGTCCCTGGCAGCCGGGGGAAACCTTGAGGATCGGAATTCTGGGGCGACTGCACCCGCAAAAAGGATACGATCTCCTGATCGAAGCGCTGGGTTTGCTCAAGCAAAAAGGCTTCAAACCGGCCGCACCGTTCGAAATCCTGATCGCCGGTGACGGCCGTGATCGCGAAGCAATCACCGCGCAACTGCAACGCACCGGCATCACCGAAGTCCGCCTGATCGGTTTCGCCGACCGGCCGCAGGAATTCCTCGCCTCGCTGCACCTGTATTTGCAGCCGTCGCGTGTGGAAGGATTCTGCATTGCCGTGCATGAAGCGATGCAGGCAAGCCTGCCCGTCATCGCCTCGGCAGTCGGGCAAATTCCCCATACACTGGAACACGGGCGCAGCGGCTGGCTATTGCCGCCGGGCGACGTCAACGCGCTTGCGGATGCATTGGCCGAAGCCCTGAGTCACCCCGAGCGCCTCGCCGCCATGGGCCGCGCCGCGCGCGAGCGGGTCATGCCGCTTTACAGTGCGGAAGCGTTTCGCAGGGCGGGGGAGTCGATCCTGGAACGGTTGCGCGCGCGGGGTGACTGTCGACTT
>CAYTZF010000204.1:0-2014 GCA_964442265.1 uncultured Sideroxydans sp. | reverse complement strand
CCATCGCGCCGCATCTGGCCGCGCGCCATGCCGGTGTGCGCATCGAGTTCGGTCGCATTCTGACTTCCTACCGCGAGTTGGCGGCGCAGGCGGATGAAGTGATCGTGGAAGGGGTGGGCGGATTTTGTGTGCCGCTGAACGGGCAACAAGACAGCGCCGATCTGGCCGCAGAACTCGGCCTGCCGGTCATCCTGGTGGTGGGTGTGCGCCTCGGCTGTCTCAATCATGCTTTGCTTACCCCGCGCGCCATGCCGGCGTGCGCATCGAATTTGGCCGCATACTGGCTTCCTACCGCGAATTGGCGGCGCAGGCGGATGCGGTGATCGTCGAAGGGGTGGGCGGTTTTTGTGTGCCGCTGAACGCGCAACAGGACAGCGCCGATCTGGCCGCAGAACTCGGCCTGCCGGTCATCCTGGTGGTGGGCATGCGCTTGGGCTGTCTCAATCATGCTTTGCTCACCCTGCGCGCGATCGCCGCGCATCAACTAGAATGCGCGGGTTGGGTGGCCAACGTGCTGGATGAAACGATGCCCGCCGTGCAGGAAAACATCGACGCCCTGCGCAAGCGCATCGAAGCGCCGCTACTTGGGATCGTGCCGCAGATGGCGCAAGCGGATGCGAAGGCGGCGGCACGGTATCTGGATTTTAGTTTGTTGGAAGTAAAAGGCGTTGGTCCGCAGATTGACGCAGATTGACGCAGATTGACATCGCGGCATTGCGGCAACCGACGGTTTTTGTTTTTTTAATCTGCGCCAATCTGTGTAATCTGCGGACAAGGTTTTTATGAGTGAATTCAGCCTGATTGCGGTATTCATGGTCGGCCTGTTGAGCGGTGTGCATTGCCTCGGCATGTGCGGCAGCATCGTCGGCGTCTTTACCACACAGGTGCCGCGCGAGAAAAGTCGCTGGCCGTTCCACCTGGCCTACAGCGGCGGGCGCATTGCCAGCTATGCGCTGGCGGGCGCGCTGGTCGGCGCAGTGGGACAGGCGGGAATGCTGCTGCGCGACGAGGTGCCGGTGCAGCATCTGCTGTTCGCGCTGTCGAGCATGATGCTGATCCTGCTTGGCCTGTATCTGGCCGGGGTATGGGGCGCGGTGCGCCGGCTGGAGCAACTGGGCAGTGGCTTGTGGCGGCGTCTGCAACCGTTCACGACGAAGCTGTTGCCGGTGACCACCCTGCCGCGCGCGCTGGGGTTGGGCGCACTGTGGGGCTGGCTGCCGTGCGGTCTGGTGTACAGCGTACTCGTTACCTCGCTGGCCTCCGGCAGCGCCGGACAGGGCGCGCTGATCATGGCGGCGTTCGGCCTCGGCACCCTGCCCAATCTGCTGGCGATCGGCCTGTTCTGGGAAAGCCTGCGCGGCTGGGTGCAGTCGCCACAGGTACGGCGAACGGCGGGACTGCTGGTGATCGGATTCGGGGTGTACGGTCTGTACAAGGTCGGCTACACGTTTTATGTGCACGGTTGGACGGGGGCGTGTCATGTGGCTGCATAGTCAAAAACAATTCAGTGTCTTTCGTCTTTTTGTTATTTCGGCATTGCTCTTCGCGATCACAGCGTGCGGCGAACCCAAATTGCCTTCGCCGTTCAAGGCCGCCGATGTCAGTGCCAGCTATGCGCAGGCTGATTTCCATCTGTTCGACGCGCAGGGACATGCGCGCAGTCTGGCGGATTATCGCGGCAAGGTGGTGGCGCTGTTCTTTGGTTATGTCCATTGCCCGGATGTCTGTCCGACCACGCTGGCGGATATGGCGCAGGTGATGCGCATGCTGGGGGCGGATGCGGACCGGGTGCAGGTGTTGTTTGTCACGGTTGATCCAGAGCGCGACACGCGCGAATTGCTGGCGCAGTATCCGCCGGCGTTCTACCCGACTTTTGTCGGTCTGTCCGGTGACGCTGCGGCGACTGCCGAGGCTGCGCGCGCGTTCAATATCCTGTATCAGAAACAGCCGACCCAAAGCGGCAGCTATACCGTGGATCACTCGGCCGGCACTTTTCTGATTTCGGCATCCGGCC
>CAYTZF010000203.1:0-6166 GCA_964442265.1 uncultured Sideroxydans sp. | reverse complement strand
CAAGCACCCGATATGAAAAAAGGCGAACTTTCGTTCGCCTTTGTTTGGCGGAGTGGACGGGACTCGAACCCGCGACCCCCGGCGTGACAGGCCGGTATTCTAACCAACTGAACTACCACTCCAAAAACTTTTTACCGCACTCTTGGTGGGTGCTGACGGGATCGAACCGCCGACAATCGCCTTGTAAGGGCGGTGCTCTACCAGCTGAGCTAAGCACCCGTGAAAGCGCGGCATTCTATAGTAACTTCCGGCGCTTTGCCAGCCTGTATTGCGGATTTTTATTGCCACCGCAACACGGCCAAAAAATCGAGGCGCGTTTATATCAACAGTCATCGCGCAGGTCAAGGCTGGGCCCGAAAAATAATTTCAGTCGGCCGCAAGAATGCGCAGCGGCGGCTGGCGCAACAGCGCCCGCGTTGCCAGCCAGCCCGCCAGCGTGACAATCAAAATTCCGCCCGCCACCCCTGCAACAATGATGGTGACGCTGAATTGCCAGGGAATCTCCAGCACAAATCTCGCCAGCGCCCAGCCCGGCAGCATCGCGCCGGCCGCCGCAAACAGGCCGCTAATCCCGCCGAGCAGGGCAAACTCCGACAATTGCATACGGCGCAAAGTGCGGCTGTCCGCGCCCAGCGTGCGCAGGATTGCCGTTTCGCGCCGGCGCTCGTCCCGCGTGGACAGGAGTGCGGCATACAGCACCGCCAGCCCGCTCAACAGGGTAAACAGAAACACCGCGCCGACCATCCGCGCAATCTGATCCATGATGTTGCGCACCTGGCCGATTACCGCGCCGGTGTCGATCAGCAGCAGGTTGGGAAACTCGCGCGACAATTCATCCCCGGCAGCGGCCTTGTCCGGCGGCAGATAAAAACTGGCCAGGTAGCTGGGGGAAAAATCCTGCAGCAGTGCCGGCGCGGTTATGACAAAGAAATTCACTTTCATCGAATCCCACTGCACTTTGCGCAAATGGCTGACCCGTCCGCTGAAGCGGCTGCCCGCCACATCGTAAGTCAGGGTGTCCCCGAGATGAATGTGCAATGTCGCGGCAATCCCCTCTTCCACAGACAACTCGCGCGCGCTGCTGTCATTCCACCAGCTCCCGCTAACCCGCTCGTTCCACAGCGGCATTTCTGCCATGTAGGAGAGGTTGAATTCGCGCTCGACCAGACCGCGCGCGCGCGGATCGGCGTAGTCGTCGCCGCTGATGGCGCGTTGATTGATGGCAACCAGCCTGCCGCGCACCATCGGCGACAGTTGCGGCGACGGCAATCCCTGCCGCACAAAAAATTCGCTCACCGCCTGCCGCTGATCCGGCTGGACGTTCAGCAAAAACCGGTTGGGCGCGTCCGGCGGCAGTTTGCCCTGCCATGCCTGGAGCAAATCGGCGCGCACCAGGGTCAGTAGCAACAACGCCATGCCGCCCAGACCGATTGCAACCACCTGCACCGCCGTGCCACGGCCGTGGCGAACGAGGTTATTGCCGGCCTGGCGCCAAGGCGCTGGCAAAACCGAAACGAAACGCGTCAAGGCGCGCAACAGCAGCCAAGCCAGCCCGCCAAAAACCAGCATCCCCGCAAGCAGGCCGGCCAGCACCGTCAGCCCCAATTTGAGCGAACCGGCATGCCACAGAAACAGGGCTGCCAGCACCAGCAAAGCCAAACCGTAAGCCGGCCAGGCGCGGGCCGGCGGCAGGCCGATTTCACGGCGCAATACACGCAGCGGAGAGACCCTGCGCAATTGCAGCAGCGGCATGAACGCAAAGCCGATCAACAGGGCAAACCCGCTGGCTGCCGCCTTGAGCAGGGGCAGCCCCCCGGGCTGCGGCAAGTTTGCCTCACGCATGGCCGCGATACTTTCGACCAGCAGCGCTTGCGCGGCATAACCGAGCAAACCGCCCAGCATCACCGCAATCATCCCGATCAGGATGAACTGGTAAAGAAACAGCAGCAGCACCTGCGACTGTTGCGCGCCGAGACAGCGCAGGACCGCGCAACCGTCCAGGTGGCGCTGCATAAAATGCCGCGCGGCCAACGCCAGCGCCGCCCCGGCAAGGATCGCCGCGGTCAGCGCGGCCAGGCCGAGAAAATGTTCGGCGCGCGCCAGCGCCAGGCGGATCTCCGGACGCGCATCGCGCGCGTCTTCGATCTTTTCGTGGGGACCAAGGCGGGATTCGATCTCCGCCCGATAAACGCGAACCCGCGCCGCCTCTCCCGCGACCAGCAAGCGGTAAGAGAGGCGACTGCCTTCCTGCAGCAACCCGGTAGCTGCCAGATCCGCATCGTTCATCAGCACGCGCGGGGCTAAACCGGCAATCCCGAACGACGGGTCGATGTCGCGCACGATACGCGCGGACAGGGTGAATTGTTGGGCGCCAATATTCAGTTTGTCGCCCAGCCTCAGATCAAGGCGGCGCAGCAGCCGCTCGTCACCCCACACCGTACCGGGTGGCGGAATACCGGTTGCGCCATGCACTTTGCCATCGTCAATTTCTATCCGGCCGCGCAAGGGATAGCCCGCCTCCACCGCCTGTATCTCCCCCAGCAGCACCTGCTCGCGCGCCGCCACCATGCTGGGGAAGCTGCGCGTTTGTACAACCTGCAAGGCGCGCTCCTCGGCTGGCGTGCGCAGGCCGGGGTCGAATGGGCGGGTGGAAGTGATGCGCAGGTCGGCACCGATCAGGTTGTGCGTTTGCCGGTCCAGGGCAACGCGCACGCGATCCGCAAACAAACCGACCGTGGCAAGGCTGCCGACGGCGAGCAGCAGCGCCAGCATCAGCACGCGCCACTCTCCGGCGCGCCAGTCGCGGCGCAACAGTTTGAGCGAGAGCAGAAAAATTTTCATTGTCGTCCGGGAAGGGGGGCGGCGGGGGGGAGAACTGACTGCCGCGGCGGCCTTATCCCCAACTCGCGCCAATGACGGCAACGCTGACCGTGATGACACCGAGGGTGAGATTGGCAGCGACCAGTTGGCGTATCCTGCCGAGCAAAGCCGCCGCTTCCGGCCAGCGCTCCTTGGCGACATGCAGGCTGAACGGCACGTAGCAGGCGAAAAACACGTAGGCGTAAATCACGCTCATCAGCAGACCGAGGGCCAGCATGCTGTGAACGTAACGCGGCGCATGATTCATCCCGCCGTATTGGTAAATCATGTAAAAACCGGTGACGAGAATCAGTCCGACCGCCGGCCACACCCAGTTGAAGAAGCGGCGAAACACGTTATCCCACAAAGCCAAACGCTGCGGCGGTTGCAATACATCGACGGCAGCGGGACGCAATATGGCGTAGGCGAAAAACATGCCGCCGACCCAAACCAGCGTGGCCAGCAAGTGGATGAGTTTGAAATAGATCATGTTGATTCTCCCGAATGGTTGGCGGCGAATTGTCGCACCGGTTTGAATGTTTTGCGATGCACTGCCGACACGCCGTACTGCTGCAACGCGGCCAGATGGGCGGCGGTGGGATAACCCTTGTGCGCGTCGAAACCGTATTGCGGATAGCGTCCATGCAGCGCCAGCATCAGTTCGTCGCGCGCGGTCTTGGCCAGGATCGAGGCGGCGGAGATGGCCGCGACTTTGCTGTCGCCCTTGACGATGGCCCGGCCGGGAATGCCGGTGTCGGGGCAATACAGCCCATCCACCAGCACCTCGTGCGGGCGTAGCGCCAATGCCTGCACCGCGCGCTGCATCGCCAACAGCGTGGCTTGCAGGATATTCAGGTGATCGATCTCCTCCACCTCCGCCCAAGCCACGGCCCAGGCCAGCGCTCGCTCGCGGATGATCGGAGCCAGCCGGTCACGCTGTTTTTCGGAAAGTTTCTTGGAATCCGCCAAGCCTTCGATTGGGCGTATGGGGTCGAGGATGACCGCCGCCGCGCTCACCGGTCCGGCCAGCGGGCCGCGCCCCGCTTCATCCACGCCGCAGATCAGTACAAGGCTCATGTCAGGAAGGGCAGGATGGCCTGTGCGGCTTTTTCTGCCGTGTTCTGGCGCAGACTGCGATGGATTTCATCGAAACACTGATCCAGCCGTGCCACTGCCTGCTTGTTGTTGACCGCATTCAGCAGCGCCTGCGCCAGATTCTGCGGTGTGGCATCGTCCTGCAAAATTTCCGGCACCACAAAACGTCCGGCAAGGATATTCGGCAACCCAACATAAGGCAGATATTGCTTGCGCCTGGCCAGCCAGAAGCTGAATGGCGCCATCCGGTAGGTGATCACCATCGGGCGCTTGAGCAATGCGGCTTCCAGCGTGGCGGTGCCGGAAGCGGCCAGCACCCCGTCGGCGGCGATCATGGCATCGTGCGCATGGCCGAACAGCAGGGTGACCGGCAGCTCCCTCACCTCCTGCCGCCACAGCTCATGCTCGAAAATGGCGCGCGTTTCGCGGCTGGCCAGCGGCACCAAAAACTGCGCGTCAGCTTGCTGTTGCAGAATCAGCTTGGCGGTTTCGATGAAAGTCGGGGCAAGGCGGCGCACTTCGCTCTGCCGACTGCCGGGCAACAGGGCGAACACACGCGCGGTTTGCCGGATGCGCATCTGCTCGCGCATTTCGCCGCGACGGGTTTGCAGCGGCAGCAAATCGGCCAAGGGGTGTCCCACATAAGTGACCGGCACCCCGGCCTTTTCATACAGCGGCGCCTCGAACGGAAACAGCGCGAGCAGATGCGACACCGCCCGCTTGATCTTGCGGATACGCTCGCCGCGCCAGGCCCAGATGGAGGGGCTGACATAGTGCACGGTCGGGATGCCATCCGCCTTGAGAGCGATTTCGAGATCGAGGTTGAAATCCGGCGCATCGATACCGATAAAAAGCGCGGGCGGCTCGGCCAGAAAACGCTCGCGCAAGCTGCGGCGGATGCCGACCAGTTCGCGGTAATGACGCAATACTTCGAGATAGCCGTTGACCGCCAGTTTCTCCAGCGGGAACAGCACGTCCATGCCGATAGCCCGCATTTTTGGGCCGCCGATGCCGATGAAGCGCACGTCGGGCCCGGCCTGGCGGATGGCTGACATCAGCATGCTGCCGAGCAGGTCGCCCGAGGCTTCACCCGCCACAATGGCGATGGTTTTTTTGGGGTTCATGGTTGCTTAACAGGCATGACACTGCCACCTTCGAGAATAAGATTCGCCATGCCTGTTTCCCCCACCCCAAACCCTCCCCCTCTCTCTAACTCTCTCCCGCAAGCGGGAGAAAGGACAAACGAGAAAAACAATTTTGAATCCCCGGGGGCAAACGAATCGATGCGCGACTTTCACCTTAACGCACGATGCCGCGGTTGGCCTGGCTGAGGAAATTCAGCAGGTTGTCGATGTCGGCATCGGCCTCGCCCGCTTGCCCGTGCAGGGCTGCAATTTCCTGCTGCGCCGCCTCGAAACTGCTGCCGGTGCGATACAGGATGCGATACATCTTCTTGATCATATCCAGACGCGCGGCGGAATAACCGGCGCGGCGCGGGCCTTCCTGATGCGGCCCTTTGACCTCGGCCGGGTTGCCGACCGCGGTCACGAAGGGCGGCAAATCCTGGGTCAGGCGGGTCTGGAAACCGAGCATGGCAAAGTCGCCGATGCGCACGAACTGGTGAATACCGCTCATGCCGCCGATCAGGGTATGGTCGCCGACCGTCACATGCCCCGCAAACTGCACCGCGTTGGCAATCACGTTGTGGTCGCCGACATGGCAGTCATGCGCCAGATGCACATAGGCCATGATCCAGTTGTCGCTGCCGATGGAGGTGACCCCGCCATCCTGCACCGTGCCCAGATTGAAGGTGCAGCTTTCGCGAATCGTGTTGTTGTCGCCGATGATCAGTTGCGTCGGTTCGCCCTTGTATTTCTTGTCCTGCGGGATATCACCGATGGAACTGAACTGGAAGATGCGGTTGCCTTGGCCGATGCGGGTATGGCCGTCGATGACGACATGCGGCCCGACCACCGAGCCCGCGCCGATCTCGACGTGTTCGCCAATGAGGGAATAGGCACCGACCGCGACATCGTCCGCCAGTTTCGCGTTCGGATGGATGAGCGCGGTCGGGTGGCGCACGTTATCCATTATTTGGTCCGCAGGGTGCAGATCAGCTCGGCTTCGGCGGCAACCTGCCCGTCCACTTCGGCGCGGCCGATAAACTTCCACATGCCGCGCTTGTTCATTGCGATCGACACTTTTAGCAGCA
>CAYTZF010000202.1:0-11978 GCA_964442265.1 uncultured Sideroxydans sp. | reverse complement strand
CATATCAGCTCGCAGGAAATCAAGCCGGAGGTGCTCGACTCGCAGGAAGACAAGCTGCGCAAGAGCCTGCTCATCTTCGCTGCCGCCTTCATGACGTTTGCCGTCATGCTGTGGCTGGCGATCTACTGGGCGATGGGGGTGGATTTCTCCAGCAATGTGCCGCTGGGCTACCAGGTGATCTCGGTTGGCTCGCTGCTGTATTACATGAAGACCCGCAATTTCGTGGTCTTCCGCTTCATCCAGCTTTCCCTGTTCCTGTTCGCTCCCTTCATCATGCAGTGGAGCATGGGCAGCTCGGTAACCTCGAGCGGCGTGACGCTGTGGGCCTTGCTGGCGCCGATCGGTGCGCTGGTGGCGGCCAGCTGGCGCGAGTCTATTCCATGGTTCTTTGCTTACATGGTGTTGACCGCAGTATCGGGTTTTTTTGACTATGTCCTGGGGACTGGCGGGAGTGGCGGCATTCCCATGAACACTATCGGTTTGTTCTTCGCGCTTAATTTTGCCGCCATGTCATCGATCCTGTATTTCCTGGTGCGGTACTTTGTGATCGAGACGGAGAAGATCAAGGAACAACTTGACCGGCAACATGCCTTGTTGGCGGAAGAGCAGAAACGCTCCGAGCGCGTGTTGTTCAACGTGCTGCCCTCGAATATCGCCGAGCGCCTGAAGAGCAAAGAGGGGTTGAGCGCGGACGGTTATGCGGATGTGACGGTGATGTTCGCCGATCTGGTCAACTTCACCCAGCTGACCGAGCAGATGTCGCCGGAGCAGATGGTGAGCCTGCTGAATGAACTATTCTCCGAATTCGACGAACTGAGCGAGAAGTTTGGTCTGGAAAAGATCAAGACCATCGGCGATGCCTACATGGTGGTAGGCGGGTTGACGCGCGAGCGACAGGACTACGCGCACGATATCGTGAACATGGCGCTGGCAATCATCGAGTGCGTGGCCAGGCACCCGCTTGCCGCCAAGCTTGATCTGGGTGTGCATGTCGGGATCGCTACCGGGCCGGTGGTGGCCGGAGTGATCGGGACCAAACGTTTCATCTATGACCTGTGGGGCGACACGGTGAATATCGCCAGCCGCCTGACCGATGATGCCAAGTCAGGGTGCGTTCTGACCGACAAGCTGACTTATAACCGCCTGCGCCATGACTTTTTGTTCGAGCCCCCCTGTGTGATGAATATCAAAGGCAAGGGCGAGATGGTGTCCTACCGGCTGGTAGGTCGTGCAGCGGATGCGGGAAATTCGGGCAAGGACAGCAATGTCTATCGTCTCCCGCCGCAGGCGCCGCAAGGCGATGCTCCGGCAGTTGCCTGATTCATTCGCCCAGCAGTTCCTGCCATAGTTTGGTGACCGCCGCCGTATCGATTTTCTCCTGTTCAATCCGGCACTGGGATTGATTGTTGAGCCGCAGTTGGTGTTGCAGGCGGCGCAATTCACGGTAGAGGTTGCGCACCGATTCGCCGCTTTGCGTATCGATCAATCCCAGCTCGCCCGCAGTCTGCAATAACCATAGATTGCCGCAGTTGCTGGTCAATTGCGGGTACCGGCAGGCATATCCCAATACCAGGAACTGCACCATGAACTCGATATCGACCATGCCGCCACGGTCATGCTTGATGTCGAACAGCGCGCTGCGGTTGGGGTGGCCGTCGAGCATTTTGCGGCGCATCGCCCGTACCTCGTCTTTCAGTTTTCCCAAGTCGCGCGGCAGGCACAGGATGGTTTTGCGAATTTGCTCGAAGCGTGCGCCGACGGCAGCATCCCCGGCGCAGAAACGCGCGCGCGTCAGCGCCTGGTGCTCCCATACCCAGGCATGTTCGCGCTGGTAGGACTCGAAGGCCTCGACCGAGCTGACCAGCAAACCGCTGTCGCCATTCGGGCGCAGGCGCAGGTCGGTTTCATACAGGCGTCCTGCCACGGTATGGCTGGATAAAATGGTATTGATGCGCTGCGCCAGCCGCGCGTAGATTTGCCCGGCATCGGGTTGGTCGTCGTCGTACAGAAACACCAGATCGAGATCCGACGCGTAGCCCAGCTCGCGCCCGCCCAGTTTGCCGTAGGCGATGATCGCGAAACGCGGCTGCTCCCGGTGTTTCTGGCGCAGCTTATCCCAGCACAGGCGCAGCACGTGGCGCAGGATCAGGTCGGCCAGGTCGCTCAGATGGTCGCTCAGCTTTTCCAGCGGCAGCACGCCTTGCAGATCCATCGCCAGCAGATGGAAAGTCTGCGCTTGCTGGAACTGGCGCAGTCCGTCCATTTCGCGTTCGGTATCGCCGCAAAATGCCTCCAGTTGTGCGGCCAACTGCGCGTCGAGTGCCGGCCAGTCCGGCGCAACATACAGTTCGCGCGTGTCAAGCACCTCGTCCAGCAGCATCGGATGCTGCGCCAGGTAGTCGCCCGCCCAGGCGCTCGCCGCGAGAATGCGGATCAGGCGCGGCAAGGCTTGCGGATATTCGGCCAGAAAAGCCAGATACGAGGCGCGGCGCGCGATGGCGTCGAGCAGCATCAGCGCGCGGCGCAAGGCATCGTCGTGGTTGGCTTCGGTTGCGCACAGGCGGATGAAGGCTGGCAGCAGGCTGTCCATGCGCAGGCGGCTGCTTTCCGGGAGTTGGCGGTAGCGGTTGCTGGCGCGCAATTGCAACAGGGCATCCGCCTGCGCGCGGGCATCTGTGTAACCCAGTTCGGCCAGGGCTGTCGCCAATGTCCCGCCGGTCATTCCTTCCCGCCATAAATCGTCATCCCCCTGTTCCTGTTTGTTGCCAAACACCGCTTCAAACCGCGAGTTGACGAAGGCGCGCAAAGGGGAGAGCCCGTCCAGCAATCCGGCATAGTCGGCATAGTCCATGGCCAGCGCGATGATCGCGCGCCGCGCATCGTCTTCCGGCAACATCTGGGTCTGCTGGTCGTCGAGGTATTGCAAACGGTGTTCCAGCCTGCGCAGAAACACATAGCTTTGTTCCAGCCGCTGCACGATGTCTGATTGCAGCTCCCCTTTTTCGCCCAGCAACTGCAACACCCGGCACGTTGCCCGCTCGCGCAATTGCGCGTCGCGGCCGCCGCGAATCAACTGAAACACCTGGGCGATGAATTCGATCTCGCGGATGCCGCCCGGCCCCAGCTTGATGTTGTCCTGCCTTTCGCGGCGCACCACTTCCGCCCGGATTTGCGCATGCAGTTTGCGCATCGAATCGACCGCGCCAAAATCCAGGTACTTGCGAAACACGAAAGGTTGCACCAGTTGTTCCAGTTCGGCACTGTGACTGTCATGCGGCGGCGAAATCACGCGCGCCTTGATCCAGGCATAGCGTTCCCATTCGCGCCCCTGCGCGACCAGATATTCTTCCAGTGCGGCAAAGCTCATCACCAGCGGCCCGCTGTCGCCGTAGGGGCGCAGGCGCATATCCACGCGGAACACATAACCGTCCGCGGTCAGGTCGTTGATGAGGGCGATGATGCGGCGGCCGAGGCGGCTGAAGAACTCGTGGTTTGACAGGCTGCGCGCGCCGTCCGTCTCCCCCTCTTCGGGATAGACGAAAATCAGGTCAATGTCGGAGGATACGTTCAATTCACCGCCGCCCAGCTTGCCCATGCCGATTACCAGCATTTGCTGCGGGGCCTTGCTGTCGACGCCAAGCGGCTGGCCGAATTGTGCGGTCAGGCTGTCCATGCAGCACTGCTGCGCGCGCTGCACGCTAATCTCGGCCAGCGCGGTCATCGCCCGCATCACCTCGTTCAGGTCGCACAAACCGCCCAGATCGCGCAGGATCAAGTGCAGCATCACGCGCTTGCGCAGGAGACGCAATGCGCGGGCGAGCCCGGCTTCGTCGCTTGCCGGTAATTCTTCCAGCCAGCGCGCGATCATCGGCGCATCGGCAGGAAGCCGGTGTTGCGCGCGCAACACACCGAGCCAGTCCGGCTCGGCATCCAGCAGGCGGGAAAAATAATGGCTGCAATGCCGCGCATGCGCGATCAGCGCGTCAAAATCATCAATTTGCGGGAGAGTGCGCATGCCGGTTCGGTTAAAATGGGGCCGGGTTGATTATAGCCCTCCCCGTTTTCACTTTTTCTTTTCTGTCCGATTTTGCCTCGAGGTAAGCGATGCTGAAAATCCTCCTGCGCCACACCGCACTTGGCACCTGGTATGCCGCGCGCATCGCGGTGCTGTTTGTGATTGTCTCGATGGCGGCGGGAGTGGCTTTTTTGCAATTCTCGATCCTGCCCGGCATCGAGCGATTTCACGGTGACATCGAGCTGGCCGCCAGCGCCGCGATTGGCCGCCCGCTGAAGATCGAGCGGATCAGGGCGGACTGGGACGGCTGGCGCCCCAGTCTGTTGTTGACGGGGGTCAGCATCCGCGACGATCAGCGGCGGGTGGCGCTGGAGTTGCCGTCGATGCGCAATACGGTGGCATGGAGCAGTTTGCTGTTTGCCGAATTGCGTTTCCACAGCCTGCAACTGGACAATCCGCAACTGCTGATCCGGCGCGATGTGTCCGGGCGCTTGTACGTGGGCGGTATCGAGTCCGATCCGCAATCGTCGCTGGCGTCGGATGCGGCGACGGCGGATTGGCTGCTGCACCAGACGCTGATCGTGGTGAAGGCGGGACAGATCGTGTGGCGCGATGATCTGCGCGGTGCGCCTCCGGTTGCGCTCAAACAGATCGGGCTGGCGGTTGAGAACCGGTTTGATCGCCACCGTTTCACCTTGCACGCCACTCCGCCTCCCCTCCTGGCCGCGCCGCTTGAGTTGAGCGGCGACTTGGTTGGAGATACTTTTTCCGACGCGGACAATTGGCGCGGCAAGTTGTCTGCACGCATTAGTCGGGCCGATATCGCGGCGGCGCGCGTCTGGCTCGAATTGCCTCTGCGCCTGCAACAGGGACGTGGCGATTTGGAGGTGTCGTTGAATCTGGCTCGCGGCAGCGTTGTGCGGATGGACAGCGCGGTTGATCTGCGCGATGTGCGGGCGCAGTTGGGGCCGGAGTTGCCGGTGCTGGCATTGCGCAATATCCGGGGACGGCTGGGCTGGGAGCGATTGCGCAACGGTTTCGAGTTTGTGGCCAATGATTTTTCCCTGCGCATGAACGATGGTTTTGTTTTGTCGCGCACCGATTTTTTGCTTAACTGGAATGCCCGCGACGGCTATCGTTCCGCTTCGGGCGAGGTGCGGGCGAACACCCTTAATCTAGCCGATGCGCAGCATTTGCTGGACTATGTTCCGTTGCAGACGCAAGTGAAACAGCAGGTTGCCGAGTTGGGTCTGCAGGGTCGGGTGGCCGGTCTGCAGGCAAGTTGGCAGGGTGATTACGAAAAACTGCTGCGTTACCGGATACGCGCCCGGTTTGAAAATGTCAGCATGCGTCAGAACGGCAAACTGCCGGGTTTTTCCGGTTTGAGCGGCAGTGTTGATGGCAATGACAACGATGGTGTGCTGTCGCTCGACAGCCGCCGGTTTGGCTTGCAGGCCCCGGATTTTCTGGCCGAGCCGCTGCAGTTTGATCGACTGTCGGGGCGGTTGGACTGGCAACACAGCGCGCGCCGGGGATGGGATTTCAAGCTCAACGATATCAGGGTGGAGAATGCCGATCTGGCAGGCGTGATCTTTGGCGCGTATCAATTTTCCGACGGCCCGGGTATTGCCGATCTGACCGCCAGTTTCAATCGGGTGTCGGTGCCGCATGCCGCGCGCTACATCCCCCTGCATGCTTTTGGCGAGGCGACCTATCACTGGTTGCACACCGGTTTGCAGGCCGGAGTGGCCGACAAGCTCCAGGTGCGGGTGCGCGGCAACCTGAGTGATTTTCCTTTTGCGGATGACAAAAACGGACTGTTCAAACTCACCGCCAAAGCCTCCTATCTGGCAATCCAGTTCGACCCGGACTGGCCGCGTATCGAACAGGCACAGGCGAATTTTTTGATTCATGGCAGCTTGCTGGAAGTGAAAGCCGGACGTGCCGTGACCGCCGGAGCGGCGCTGCAAAATGTGCGGGTGGCGTTGCCCGACACACTGGCGGGCAAGGGGCTGATGATGGTGGTGGATGGCGAGGCGGCGGATGAAACCCGGCGTACCATTGATTACGTCCGCCATAGCCCGCTCAACGCCTATCTCGGCGGTTACGCCGACGAGTTCAAAGCGCGCGGCACGGGACTTCTTAAATTGCATCTGGAAATTCCGCTCGGCCACCGCGCGCCGACCAGGGTAAACGGCAGTTACCGCATCGATGACAACGTGTTTGATCTGGGGCCATCTGTTCCCGAATTGCAGCAGGTGAGTGGGACGGTCTCGTTCAGCGATGAAACCATCCGGAGCGACAATCTGACGGCGCAGATACTTGGCGGTCCGGCCCGCGTTAATGTGCGCGGCGGCGACGGGGTTCTGACGGTGCGCGCCGATGGCCGGCTGGATGCGGATGTTTTGCGGAAAGACTATGCCTACTCTTTACTGCAGCGCTTGCACGGTCAAACCGGCTGGCAGGCGGAAATCGACGTGCGCGACAAAGTGGCCGAAGTGCGGGTCAGCTCCGACTTGCTCGGCTTGGCTGCAGATTTGCCCCGGCCATTCAATAAAGCGCCGGATGAGCGGATCAAGCTGCGCTTCGAGCAGAAAACCGGGGCGGAGGGAAAGACCAATCTGACCTTGCGTTACGGCGAAATTTTCGCGGCCAATCTGTTGCGCAGTGCGGGTGCGGATGGCGCAGGCGAAATCCGGCGCGGCACGATTGTGTTGGGCCGTGCGGAGAATGTGCCGAAGCGGGATGGCATCTGGATTCTGGGCCGGCTTCCGCACCTCGATCTGCAAGGCTGGAGCGGCTGGTCCGAGTTGCCCCGGCGCGAAGGGATGTTGCCGAATATCGCCGGTATTGACGTGACATTCGAGCAGATCGCCGGATTTGGCAACCGCGTGCGCGACCTCAATATTCGCGGCAGCGGACGCAACGGCCTGATCAGCACGCGTCTCACCTCACCCCAGATCAACGGCGACCTGATCTGGCAGCCGCAGGACCAAGGAAAGTTGCTGGTGCGGCTGAAACAATTGAAATTGGGCGAGAGCGGGGGCGCCCCAAGTTTGACTGTTGTTGCGCCGCCCGAAGCCGCGCCTTCGGCTGGTGCGGTTTCGATGCCGGTGATTGATATGGCGGTGGAAAATTTAAGCTGGAAAGGGAGAAGCCTGGGCAAACTTGAGTTATTGCTGGAGGCGGAAGCGGCGGATGTGGTGCTGAAATCCCTGCGTTTGACTAACCAGGATGGGCTGGCGGAAGCCAGCGGGCGCTGGCGCACCGCGGAAAACAAAACGCAAATCGATGTCAGGATCGAGATAACGGATTCCGGCAAGCTGCTGGGGCGCTCCGGATATCCGGACAGTGTGGCGGGCGCCAAGGGCGTGTTTGAGAGCGCGCTGACCTGGCCGGGCGCGCCGTATGAATTTACTTATCCCGGCCTGTTTGGTTCGGTTCGGGTCAAGGTGGGGAAGGGACGTTTCCTGCAAGTCGATCCGGGAGCGGGCAAGCTGCTTGGCGTGTTGAGTCTGCAGGCAATCCCCAAACGCATCTCGCTCGATTTCACTGACATATTCAGCCCCGGTTTCCAGTTCGACAGCATTGCCGGATTGGCGCTGATTGAAAACGGCATGCTCAAGACCGAGGATTTTACGATGCAGGGCACGGCAGCCAAAGTCACCCTGAAGGGGGAGGTGGATCTGCAGCGCGAGACACAGCAACTGCAAGTGCGGGTGTATCCCGCGCTGGGCGACAGTGTTTCGCTGCTGTCCTTTGCCGCCGGGCCGGTGGTGGGGGTGGGCGTGCTGCTGGCCAGCAAACTATTGCGCAACCCGCTCGATAAGCTGGTCGCGTTTGACTACAATGTAAGCGGCAGCTGGGCGGATCCGGTGGTCGAGCGCGTCGCGCCCAATCCTCCGCCCGCAGCGGAATAATCATCAACCCACTTAATCACGAAAGAAACAGCCGCCATGACTCCCTTGTCCATCGACTCAACCCAGTCCCGCATTGCCGCGCAGCAAGGCGCGTTCAAGGTCGCCGCCGTCCAGATGGCCTCCGGTCCCAGGGTGGAAGGCAATCTCAATGAAGCGCGGCGTCTGATCGCCGATGCCGCCGCCAAAGGGGCGAAACTGGTGGTGCTGCCGGAGTTTTTTGCCATCATGGGCATGGATGAAACGGACAAGGTGAAGGTGCGCGAAACGCCGGGAGAAGGCGTGATCCAGCAATTCATGCGCGAGCAGGCGCGCCAGCACAAGGTCTGGCTGATGGGTTCATTGCCGCTGACGGCCGAGGCGCCGGACAAGGTGCGCAACAGTTTGCTGGTGTTTGACGAGAGCGGCATGCAGGTGGCGCGCTACGACAAGATCCATCTGTTCAACCTGACCCTGGGCAACGAAAGCTACAACGAGGCGCAGACCATCGAGGCGGGCGACCGGGTCGTCGTGGTCGACAGCCCGTTCGGGCGTATCGGGCTGGCCGTGTGCTATGACCTGCGTTTTCCCGAACTTTTCCGCGCCATGAAGAACGCCGACATCATCGTGCTTCCCTCCGCCTTTACCGCAACCACCGGCAAGGTGCATTGGGAGCCGCTGGTGCGCGCCCGCGCCATCGAGAATCTGGCATATGTCATCGCTGCCGCGCAGGGCGGTTATCACGTGAGCGGACGCGAGACGCACGGCCACAGCATGATCGTCGATCCGTGGGGACGCATTCTCGACGAGTTGCCGCGCGGCTCCGGCGTAGTGCTGGCCGAAGTCAACGCCTCCTATCAGAAGAGCCTGCGCGCCAGCTTGCCCGCACTCTCGCATCGCAGTCTCGCCTGCCTCTACAGCGATCAGGCATGAGCGGGCGCACGGCACTCCAACTGGCACAACACACCCTGCTTGACGCGCACGGTTTGGGCGCGAGCGATCTGCAGCAGGTGTTTGGCAAGATGCTGGCGCATCGCGTCGATTACGCAGATCTGTATTTCCAGTACAGCCGCGCCGAAAGCTGGTCGCTGGAAGAAGGCATCGTCAAATCCGGCAGTTTCCATATCGACCAGGGCGTCGGCGTGCGCGCGGTGAGCGGCGACAAGACCGCGTTCGCCTATTCGGACGACATCACCCTGAACGCATTGGAAGAAGCGGCGCTGGCGACGCGTGCCATCGCGCGCCAGGGCGGGAAGCAGACGGCGGCGCATCTGCATCCGGCCCAAGCGCGGCGCCTGTACCTGCCACAGGATCCCATCGCCACACTGGATGCGGCGCAGAAAGTCGCGCTGCTGGAAAAGCTGGAGAAAATGGCGCGCGCACTCGATCCGCGCGTCACGCAAGTGATGGCCAACCTGTCCGGTGAATACGAGGTGGTGCTGGTGGCGCGTGGCGACGGCCTGCTGAATGGCGATATTCGCCCGCTGGTGCGCCTCTCGCTGCAAGTCATCGTCGAAAGCGAGGGGCGGCGTGAACAGGGTTCGGCCGGCGGTGGCGGGCGTTTCGCTTACAACTATTTCAGCGACGAGGTGTTGCAGCGCTATGCGCAGGAAGCGGTGCATCAGGCGACCGTGGCGCTGGAAGCGCGTCCCGCGCCGGCGGGCAATATGACGGTGGTGCTCGGTTCCGGCTGGCCCGGCATCCTGCTGCACGAGGCAGTGGGACATGGTTTGGAAGGCGACTTCAATCGCAAGGGTAGTTCGGCCTTTTCCGGCCGCGTCGGCCAGCGCGTGGCGTCGAAGGGCGTCACCGTGGTGGATGATGGCACCATTCGCGACCGGCGCGGCTCGCTCAACATGGACGACGAAGGCAACCCGACACAGCGCACCGTGCTGATCGAGGACGGCATCCTGCGCGGCTACCTGCAGGACAGTCTGAACGCGCGCCTGATGAATGTTCCGCTCACCGGCAACGCGCGGCGCGAATCGTTCGCCCATCTGCCGATCCCGCGCATGACCAACACCATGATGCTGAACGGCGACAAGACACATGACGAGATCATCGCCTCGGTCAAGCATGGTTTGTATGCCGCCAACTTCGGCGGCGGGCAGGTCGATATTACCAGCGGCAAATTCGTATTCTCCACCACCGAGGCCTATATGATCGAGGATGGCAAGATCACCTATCCGGTCAAGGGCGCAACGCTGATCGGCAGCGGCCCGGAAGCGCTGACCCGGGTCAGCATGATCGGCAACGACATGGCGCTCGATCCCGGCGTCGGCACTTGCGGCAAGGAGGGACAGAGCGTGCCGGTCGGCGTGGGACAGCCGACGGTGCGCATCGACGGGTTAACGGTGGGCGGTACGGCCTGATTCGCGCGGTGAGACGACCATGACTGCATATGCTTTACTGGCGATAGGGATTGGGGCAGCCTGCGGCGCCTGGCTGCGCTGGGGCTTGGGCTTGTGGCTTAATCCCGCATTGTCGGAATTGCCGCTCGGCACGCTGGCCGCCAATCTCGTCGGCGGCTACCTCATCGGTGTCGCCATTGCGTTTTTCATGCAACATCCCGGACTCGCGCCCGAGTGGCGGCTGTTCATCATCACCGGATTCCTCGGCGGTCTGACCACCTTCTCCACATTTTCCGCCGAAACCGTGACGCTGTTGCTGCGCGGGCAATACGCATGGGGCAGTGCCATCATCGTGACCCATCTGGGCGGTTCCCTGCTGATGACGGTGTTTGGGATACAGACGTTCAAATGGCTACAGGCGGGAGGCTGAAATGCAAAGTATCTATCTCAAGTTCTACCTGACCGAAAAGCATCATCATCACGGCAAGCCGCTGTATGAGTGGTTGCTTGAGCAAGGCCGGGCGCAGGGCGTGCGCGGCGGCTCGGTGTTTCGGGCGATTGCCGGTTTCGGGCGGCACGGCCATCTGCATGAAGAAACTTTTTTCGAGCTGGGCGGGGAGTTGCCGGTGCAGGTGGAATTCGTGCTGACGGCAGACGCGGCAGAACATCTCCTCAAGACACTGCGCGAGGAGAAACTGCAACTTCCATTTGTGCGCTACGCGGTGGAAAGCGGGCTGACCTGAACGGTCAGCCGCTGTTTGAAGATTGGCTTACTTGCCGGACAACAGTGATTTGATCTGTGCTTCGGCTGCCACCCAGTAATCCATCGCGCCACCCTTGAAGCCGTTTTTCTCGGCCAGAAAGTAAGCCGCTTCCTGCACCATGCAGTAACGCTGTTCGGCGCTCGGTGCAGCGGCTTTCTTGCTTGCACTTTGGGCGCGCGGCGCGGCGGCCTTCTTCACTGCGGGGCTGGCTTTGGTTGCCGCAGCCTTGGGTGTTGCGGCTTTTGCTGTTGCGGCCTTGGCAGTGGTTTTTGCGGTTGCCGCTTTGGCGGCGGTTTTGGCCGCGGGTGCGGCGCTCTTGACGGTGCCTGTCTTGCCGGTGCTGGTTGCTTTTTTGGTGGTTGCCATGTTGATCCCCTGATTAAAAAATTGGCCGATGCGCGGAGTCGCCGTGTGGCTGACCCCATTCGAGGCGCGGGATTATACAGTGATTTGCCTTAACGCCTTGTTACCTCTACGTTACAGCGTGAGGAAACCGCCGGGACACGCGGTGGATTGTTCGAGCCGGGTGATGGTCGGCAGCAGATTGAGGCCGGTGTTTTCTTTCAAATCCGTGGCGCGTTCGCGCAGATCGTCCAGCGCGATCTCGATGGCCTCGCCGGCGGTGGCAAAGGCGATGACGTTGCCGCTGTCACAGGAGGGGAACATCAGTGCGCGGTCATCGAAAGCAGTGGCGATATAAGCAAAACTGTCCTGCACCCCGCGCGCCAAGCCGATCAGATTGACCGCCATGATGCCCTGTTCGGTCAAGCGAGTGCGGCAGGCCTGATAGAACGGCAGGGTGTTCAATTCACCCGGGCGCGCGCGTTCGTTGAAGCCATCGACCAGGATCAGGTCGAATTTCTTTTCCGTGCCCAGCACGTATTGCGCGCCATCCGCGATCACCAGGTGGATGCGCTTGTCGTCTTCCGGCATTTTGAAATACTGCTTGGCT
>CAYTZF010000201.1:0-5231 GCA_964442265.1 uncultured Sideroxydans sp. | reverse complement strand
GCTGCGAATATGCGGAATCTTCATAAATTCAATGGCCTTGAGAAATTAAGTCTGAATGCGTGTTCATTGCACAGCGCGCTGCATTACTTCTTCAACCGCCCTGACAGTGCGCTGCATCTGTTCCGCTCCGAGCGTGGGGTGAACCAGGAACATCAAACTGGTTTCACCCAATTCCCCGGCCACACGCAATCTTTCCGCAGGGCGGGATGAAGTGCCTTCGAAAGCCTTCTCCAGATAAATCTCGCTGCAGGAACCGCTGAAGCATGGCACACCCGCATCGTTGATCGCCTGCATGATTCGGTCCCTGCTCCATTCCTTGTGCAACCTTTCCGGCTCCACAAAAACATAGTATTTGTAGTACGCATGGCCGATCTCTGCTGCCGGCAGAGTCACGCGCAACCCCGGTATCCCGGCGAAACCGGAACTCAGGATCGCTGCATTTTCCCGGCGTTGCGCCACCCAGGCTGACAGTTTCCGAAGCTGGATACGGCCCATTGCCGCCTGCATCTCGGTGATGCGCCAATTGGTGCCGAACGAATCATGCAGCCAGCGAAAACCCGGCGGATGCGGACGGTTGTAAACCGCGTCGTAACTTTTCCCGTGGTCTTTGAAAGCCCACGCCTTTTCCCAGGCGGTCTCGTCGTTCAACACCAGCATGCCGCCTTCGCCGCCGGTGGTGATGATCTTGTCCTGGCAAAAAGAGAATGCCGCAGCATGGCCAAACGACCCGACCGGGCGGCCGCGATAAGTCGCGCCATGCGCCTGCGCGCAATCTTCGATCACCTTGATGCCGCGCGCATTGGCAAAGGCCATGATGCCGTCCATGTCACACGGCCAACCGGCCAGGTGCACAGGAATAATGGCCCTGGTGCGAGCCGTCACGGCGCGCTTGATCGATTCCAGCGTGATGTTCTGGCTGGCCGGATCGACATCCGCGATGACCGGGATGGCGCCGCGCATCACTGCGGCACTGGCAGACGCGATGAACGTCCTGCTGCTGGTGATCACCTCGTCGCCCTGCCCGATGTCAAACGCATACAACGCCAATTCAAGCCCCACCGTGCCGTTGGCCAACGCAATCGCATGGCGCGTGCCGGTATATGCGGCGTACTCACGCTCGAACTGGCGTGCTTCATCCCCGGTCCAGTAATTGACTTTGCCCGATCGCAACACGGCGGCCACCGCCGCGATCTCATCCTCATCGTAATGCGGCCAAGGCAAAAATGGGGTCGCGCTGCCCGGGTTGTTTTTTGTTTTCATATTCTCATCGGACCGGTTTTGCCGGTGAACCCACAACAGTCATGCCATCTTGAATATCACTGAGCACGGTTGCACCCGCGCCAACGGTCACGTCTTTGCCAATATGCAAATTCGGGTGCACCACCGCGCCGGCACCGATCAAACTGTTGTTGCCAATTTCGATCCCGCCACACAGCGTAACGCCGGGAGCGACATGCGCCGCATCGCCGATCGCGCAATCGTGATCGATGCGCGCGCCGGTATTCACGATCGTGTTGCGGCCGATCCGGCTATCCGAATTGATCACGGTTCCCGCCATGACGACCGAGCCCGCTCCGACACTGGCACCCCGCGCCAATTGCGCGGAGGGATGAACGAGCGCGTCGCATAAACTTCCGCCGTTGGCGATCACCCATTCCGCGACCTTGACTCGAATCGCATTGTCCCCGATCGCTACCACGACGCGATGTGCCCGCAATAAATTCACCGGCGCCAGAAGCGCGTCCTTTCCACCCGGCACCTCGTAGCCATAGACCATCTGTCCGTGCAGCGCAGCATTATCGTCAAACAACGCTTGCACAAGAACGCCCGACTTTTCAGCGATATCGATAACGACCTTGGCATGCCCGCTCGCCCCGAATATCAAAATTCCCCTGTCACTCATCGGTATTTTTTTCTCATTCATTCAAAATGGTCCATTAGCTCGACATTCCGCGTCAATCCGGGTCGGGCTGCGGCCCGACAAAACAGCGTCGGGTTAAAACCCGACCTGCAGATTCCCGTCTGCGCGGGAATGACGTCATTTTTGGTCAAAGGAATAATCCAGATTCATTCTATATTTTTCCGAGAAATGGCTGTCCCCCGAAATTTTTCCATCGTCACATTCCCGGTCTGGCTGACACCCTCGGATCGCACGACTTTTTTCACGGTCTGCCACAGGATTTTCAAGTCCAGCCAAAAAGAACGATGATCCACATACCAAACGTCATACCTGAACTTGTCTTCCCAGCTGATGGCATTACGGCCATTGACTTGCGCCCAGCCCGTGATGCCCGGCTTCACCAAATGCCGCCTTGCCTGCTCGGCATTATATAGTGGCAGATACTCCATCAGCAGCGGTCTGGGGCCAACCAGACTGAGATCGCCCTTCAGAACATTGAACAATTGCGGCAATTCATCCAGGCTGAACCTGCGCAAAAAACTGCCGAAGCGTGTCATGCGTTCTTCATCCGGCAGTGGTTTCCCATCCCCATCGCAAGCCTGCAACATGGTTCGAAATTTATAAACGTAGAACGGCTTTGCATTCAGTCCGGGGCGTTGCTGGCGAAACAACACTGGCGCCCCCAGGTTGATTCGCACCAGCAAAGCGAGCACCGCGATCAGCGGCCAGGCCAGCGTGAGCACCAGCAGTGCGACGACAAGATCAAACGCTCGTTTCATTCCGCACAATCCATTAAAGGGCACCTCTATAAATTCAAATTCCGTCATTCCGGCGGAGGCCGGAATCCAGTTGATAAACAAATCCCCACGCAAGGGGGACAACAACTTGAATGTGGCCGTCCCTCGAAACTCGCTCCAAGCGGTTCGTTTGGTCTGCTTCGCGGCATGTTTTAATCGCTGGATTCCGGCCTCCGCCGGAATGACGGGCATTTTTATTTTTTGAACTCATAATCTCGCGCGGTAAAAATCCAGCCAGGCCGCAGACAATTTTTCGCCCGAAAAAACATTGATGGCCCTTTCTCTTGCTTGTCTTCCGAGTTGCAACCGAAGCATCCTGTTGCCGCTCAATGTATCCATGGCCGCCTGCAAACCGGCCACATCGCGCGCTTCGAACAACAACCCGCTGTGGTTTTCCTGAATGGCATCCACCACGCCATAGATTCTCGACCCGATTGCAGGAATCCCCGCTGCCGCCGCCTCGATCACCACACTACCGAAACCCTCGCGGTAACTGGGCAAACAAAGCACATCTGCCGCCGCCATATATTCCTGCGGTTTTGAGGCAAACCCGACCAGGTGAACCCGCCCCCCGCGCCGACCCGTCCGCTTGATAATCTGCGGCGAGAGGTTCTCTTCATCCGGCCCCACCAGCAGCAAATGGGCGCGCCCATCCTGCATCCCCGCAAAAGCGGCGGCCAGATCCAGCACGCCCTTGTCCCGATTCAAGCGTCCCAAGAAAAGGAAGACCGTATCCTCCCCGCCGATGTGCAGCTCATTACGTATCCGCCTCCTCGCTTCCGCGTCAGGGCAAAACCGCATCGTATCCACGCCGGATATCGACCCTTGCGCCAGCACACCGGACTTGTGCTCCCTTAACACTCCCTCATCGAGCAGGAATTGCCGTTGCGAGAAACTGTCCACCAGCGCATCGGTGCCCAGCGCGGCGATCAGTTTATCCGCGCTTTTCAATACCCGCCTGGCGATGCCTTGACGTGTCACCCATACTTGCCCGGTGAAGGTGTGGATGCGAATTTCAACGCCCGCCAGAAAAGCCGCCAACATCCCCAGCAGCCCGGCCTTCGGGGTGACAGAATGAACCAGTTTGAATTGGTGACGACGGAATAGTCTGGTCAATTGCCACAGCGCCAGAAGATCACGCCAGGGAGCGACCTTCCGCTCGATAGCGACGGGCAACACCGTAACCATATTTTCAAGGCCGCGCAAAGATTCGCCGGGATTCATCGTCAGCGCCACATAAACATCGTAGCGCTCGCACAGACGCCTGATCGGTTGCTGCAGAAATGCATTCACCGTCATCGCACCGGAGGCCACCAGACAGATTTTCTCTTTCAAGTACGCACCCCGATTCGGGGAAAGCCATCGTAGCGCAGCAAGTTGCAGTGCCTCGCGAGCAAAACTGCGCAGCTCCGCATCACTGCAAAAACGCCCGGCATACCTTCAAAATTTACGGATATCAACATAGTTATGTCCCTAGTGTAGTGTTGCACGCTGCCTGGAACTTATGCCAACTGCAGGAGCGTCATTGTAGGTCGGGTTTCAACCCGACATGTCGGGCTAAAGCCCGACCTACAAGAGGTTGCACATCAGTATCGCCATCTGTACGCACAGCGCAAATGCTATTGGTCCGGCATTCATCAGGGAAGGTCTGACTAAGGCCTCATTCGTCATTCCGGCGAAGGCCGGAATCCAGTGCTTTGCGGGCATCTGCTTCGCGGATTGCCTGCTTACCCCACTTCAATGAACTGGACACCGGCCTTGTATGTTTCGTTTTGCTGGACAAGGTTGACTCTTTTGTTGGTTAATTCTGTCCGGTCCGACACGGCAGCTCGACCGGCTTTTGGGACATTAATCCCGTGGCGAACCGAGGATGATCTGTTGCGTGGCATTCCAGGAGTGGGCGCGGTGGCCACTCTTATCCTGTTGGCGAAATGCCCCGAGGTTGGAACATTGAATCGCCGCGAGATCGCTGCGTTTACGGGTGTTACCCCGCTTGCCAAGGAGAGTGGCAAAAATCGCGAGCAGCGATTTATTTGGTGCGGCAGGGCGGATGTGCGAGCTGTTTTGTACATGGCTACCATCTCCGCGATGCGATGCAATGACACGATCAGGGAGTTAGCCGAGCGGCTGAGAAATGCCGGAAAACCACCCAAAGTGGTCATCGTCGCCTGCATGAGAAAGTTGTTAACCATTATGAATTCAATGTTGCAAAACAATACTCCGTGGGATGCAAAATTTGCTTGACTCAAAACACGGTTGCTTGTGTCAATGGAACGTGGCCAGAAACCTTAACGGATCTTTAGCCAGCACGGGGAAATTATCCGGCGTCATGATCACCGGGATCGCTTCTGGAAAATGTTTCATGAACGCGTCCAACCCTTTCGCGGATTTTTTCCGGCCCGATTTAACTTCAACCGCGTAGAGCCTGCCCTGGTAACGGTACACAAAATCAACTTCAGCGTTTTTCTCCCTCCAGTAGAAAAGCTCGCCCGGTAATTGCAGCAACAAGGCGCCCACCGCCAGTTCAAACACAC
>CAYTZF010000200.1:0-3130 GCA_964442265.1 uncultured Sideroxydans sp. | reverse complement strand
ACTTTGCGGCGGCATTGTAGCAGTTTGCCGGGGCGGAGTGTTCCGCATGAAGCGGGCAAAATGGCGGTCGGCTTTGGTGGCGGTGGAGAACCAGTCGAGCAGGAGCAACTCGATACGGTAGGCGAGATAGCGCTGATCGTGGCAACCCGCGCGTACCTGACTTTGCAAATCACCGAGATTGGCCGAGAAATGCCGGTGTTCCTCGGTGTGACTGCCGGCAAAGGGGTAGTCGTGTTCACGCATCATGCTTTCCTCGAAGGGAAAGAGTTCGGTGCAATGCCGGCGCAGAAAGGCAAACAGATCGTCAAAATCGACGGGTTCGTTTTGAAGCACATCGGCGGCATGCTGATGGATCCGTTGCAGCAACGCCTGATGGGCGTCGTCGATACGCTCAATGCCGGTCTTGAATTCATCTTTCCATAACATGGGTGCGTCGAGTTCGCCGGTGCCGAAGTGTTGCCGCGTTGCCTGATATTCGCGGCAGCGTTCAAGATAGATGCGGGCCGCGGTGTCTTCCGGGCAGATTTCGGCACAGTGCGCGAAACGCGGCAGCGACGATTCGATATCCTTCAGGTGGTAGCCGGCAACGGCCTGTTCAAAATCTTCCCGGGTTTCGGATTTTAATTGGCGCAAACGGGGCGGATCGGTGTCGAATACTTCGTAGACGGAGAGCGGCTGTGCTTTGCCTTTGACCCGCAGGCGGTCGAGAAACCGCAGGCGGTAGGCGGCCGGGTCGTTCAGGTCATACAGGGTGTTGTGGGTGATCAGGAGCGGGGTGTTATAGAGCTTGGTTACCGCTTCCAGACGCGCGGCCAGGTTGACCGCGTCACCGATCACCGTGCTGTCCATGCGGTTGACGCCGCCGACGGTGCCGATCATTACCATGCCGCTATTGAGACCGATACCGATGTGAACAGGCTGGTAGCCTGCACGTTGCCGTCCCGCGTTGTAGTAGGCCAGCCGTTTCAGCATGCCGATAGCACCACTCAGCGCTTCATCCGCGCCTTTTTCGAACAGTGCCATGATGGCGTCGCCGATGTATTTGTCGATGATGCCGTGGTGGCGGCTGATCACCGGTTCCATCTGGCTCAGGTAGGAGTTGATGAATTCAAAGTTTTCCGCCGGCGTCAAGGTTTCCGACAATTGGGTGAAGTCGCGGATGTCGGAGAACATGATGGTCATCTTGCGCTCGACCTGATCGCCAAGTTTGACATCGACGATGCTGCGAGCCTGCAGCAGACTGAGCAACTGGTGCGGCACCAGACGGCTATACGCGGTTTCTGTTTGTTGCAGCAGGGCGAGCGCCTGCTGGTGGGCGATGATGACCTTGTGCAGGATAGCCTGAATATCTTCCGCGCCGGGGAGCACGGGGCCGCTGTTTTCTTCCTCGCTCATATCTTTGCGCCCCGGCTTGCCGCGACCATCATATCTGCCTCAGAGTGACAGGTAACGCAGCAGCGCGAAAGGCGTTTGCACACTGCCGGCGGCGGGCCACTCGCGCAGTTCGGTATTCGCGGCGAGATAACCGTAAGCGGCGATGACACCGATCATGTTGGCGGCCTGCGCGGCCTGCATGTCGCGCAGGTCGTCGCCCAGGTAGAGGCAGCGGCTGGCGGCGACACCCATCAATTCTGCGGCATACAGCAACGGCGCGGGATGCGGTTTCGCTTCGGCGCAGGTGTCGCCGCTGACCAGGCATGCCACACGCGTGGCGTAACCGAGTTTTTCCATCAGCGGCACGGTGTAGCGGTGCGGCTTATTGGTGACGATGCCCCATGGCATGTCGCGCTGATCGAGTTCGGCGACCAGCGCGGAGATGCCGGGAAAAACTTTGCTGCGGTCGCACAGGTGCGCCTCGTAGTGTTGCAGGAAAGCATTGCGCAGGCTGTCGTAGTCGGGTGCGCCGGGTTCGATGTCGAGTCCGAGTTTGAGCAGGCCGCGCGAGCCGTGCGAGGCTTGCGGGCGAATGATTTCCAGCGGCAGGGGAGCAAGGTCGCGCAGCGCGCGCGCATGGTTCAGCGCCTCGCCAAGATCGGGTGCGGTGTCGGCAAACGTGCCGTCGAGATCGAAGAGGACGGCCTCAACCACGTTGGCTGGCGAGTAGATAGTTGACGCTGGTGTCGCGTCCGAGCGAATACGACTTGTCTAACGGGTTGTAACTCATTCCGGTCACCTCGGTTACCTCGAGTCCCGCATTGCGGCACCATTGCGCCAATTCGGAGGGTTTGATGAATTTGGCGTAGTCGTGGGTGCCGCGCGGCAGCAAATTGAGCACATATTCCGCGCCGATGATGGCGAACAGGTAGGACTTCGGGTTGCGGTTGAGGGTGGAGAAGAACACATGCCCGCCCGGTTTCACCAGTTTTGCGCAGGCGGCGACGATGACGGCGGGGTCGGGTACATGTTCCAGCATTTCCATGCAGGTCACCACGTCGTAGTGGGCGGGGCGTTCTTCGGCCAGTACTTCCGCCGCGACCTTGCGATAGTCCACTTTTTTGCCGCTCTCCAGCAGGTGCAGCTTGGCGACGCTCAACGATTTGTCGGCGAGGTCGATGCCGGTCACCGTGGCACCGGCGTCCGCCAATGCTTCGCTCAAAATACCGCCGCCACAGCCCACATCCAGGGCTGTCTTGCCCGCAAGCGATGCGATGCGGTCAATGTATGCCAGGCGCAGGGGATTGATCTCGTGCAGGGGCTTGAACTCGCTGTTTGGGTCCCACCACTTGTGGGCAAGTTGCGAGAATTTTTCCAGTTCGATGGGGTCGGCGTTGGACATGGTGTTTGAACGTGTAGAGGATGGTCGCGTGGAATGTAGCAAAACCGCGCCAAATTAAAAAGAGTTGTTTATCCTATTGACCGTCGAGCGACGAATGGATACGGTGCAAAGCCTTGTCGCGCACCGTCAAATCATGCCACGCCACCCGCTATTTCCAGCATCCCCTTTACCGCAATGACCGACTTTCCCGTCATCCGCTGGCACGAAGGGGGTGAAGAAAGATCGGCACGCTGGCGTTCTGAAGCGGGCACGCCGCCGCCCAAACGGGTGGAAGTGGTCGGTGATCACATCAGCGCAGATGCCGCCTATCGTCTGGCCTGCGAAGGGACTGCGCTGCTGTGGCGCGGCGACTTT